>CALKXZ010000470.1 GCA_938003775.1 uncultured Granulosicoccus sp.
GTTGAACGGGAAGGTCATATGGATTCATTGTCGGTCAACGTGGAAAGCCGTCAAGCGATGGATGTTGACGGTGCAACAGCACTCGGGGCAGAGGTACAACGGCAGGTCAAGACGTTGATGGGTGTAAGCACTGTGGTAACGGTCGTGGCGCCCGGTGGTGTCGTGCGGTCCGAGGGCAAGGCGAAACGCGTGGTTGATAAACGACCGCCAGTCACTTGAATGCGCGTAAACCCTGAAAAATGCGCTGTTTTTCACGGTAAAACTGATTCCGCGCTTGAATACTGAGCAGCATTTACTATATACTGACCGAGCGGTCAGGGAATTATCAACGATAGCTGAACGCGACTTTTTTTACGCAATCAAGCGTGTTGATGGAGACGATCGTGTACGCACAACTTGTCAAAACTGATGGTAAGGGTGTCAAGCCTCTTGATGAGATGACGCCCGAAGAACGTGTCTTTCAGCAACGTATTGATGATGATCAGAAAATAGAACCAAAGGACTGGATGCCCGATGGTTATCGGAAGAACCTGATCCGGCAGATCAGCCAGCATGCACATTCGGAGTTGGTTGGGCAGTTGCCGGAGAGTAACTGGATTACCCGGGCGCCAACGTTGGAACGCAAGGCCATTCTATTGGCCAAGGTGCAGGACGAAGCGGGTCACGGTCTCTATCTTTACTGTGCCGCGGAAACGTTGGGTATCAGTCGCGATCAGATGTTTGATCAATTGCATTCTGGCAAATCCAAGTATTCCTCAATCTTCAATTACCCCACACTGACCTGGGCGGATATGGGAGCGGTAGGTTGGTTGGTTGACGGTGCGGCCATCATGAATCAGGTGCCACTGCAGCGTACCTCCTACGGTCCCTATGCGCGAGCGATGGTCAGAATCTGCAAGGAAGAGAGCTTTCATCAACGTCAGGGTTTTCACATCATGATGAAAATGGCCAACGGGACTGCAGCGCAAAAGCGCATGGCGCAGGATGCGCTTAATCGTTTCTGGTATCCCTCATTGATGATGTTTGGCCCGTCAGATAAAGACTCGGTTCACTCAGCGCAATCGATGGCCTGGAAAATAAAGATCAATACCAACGATGAACTGCGGCAAAAATTCGTGGATCAAACGGTCCCACAGGCAGAGTATCTGGGGTTGACCGTACCGGATAAGGATCTGCGGTGGAATGATGAGACAGGCAGTTACGTTTTTACAGAGCCCGATTGGGATGAATTCTACGCGGTGCTTGCTGGCAATGGTCCTTGTAACAAAGAACGTTTGCAGGCACGAGTGGATGCGTGGAACGACGGCGATTGGTTTCGGGAAGGCTTGCTTGCCAATGCCGCTAAACGACGCGCTAAACAGGGTGAAGCTGCGTGAGCGAGTCGGATCTATCCAAAGCCGAGTTACCCTTGTGGGAAATTTTCGTTCGCGGTCAACACGGTTTGAACCACCGGCACGTGGGGAGCCTGCATGCGGCAGATGCCGAGATGGCCATCAACAATGCGCGAGACGTGTATACGCGGCGCAATGAAGGCGTCAGCATCTGGGCTGTAGAGTCATCGCGTATTGCAGCGAGTTCGCCTTCGGACAAGGAACCGTTGTTTGATCCGGCCAACTCGAAGGTTTACCGGCATCCCTCCTTCTTCGACATTCCTGACGAAGCGGGGAGCATGTAATGAGCTCGTCTAACCAAACCCACAGCGAGTCTGGCGCGAGTCCGTTTGAATTCCTGCTGCAGATGGGTGACAACTGCCTGATTCTTGCGCATCGTAATTCACAGTGGTGTGGTCATGGTCCGGCGCTGGAAGAAGATATAGCCATTGCCAACATATCTCTGGATCTGATTGGGCAGACACAGTTGTGGCTGGGCCTGGCGGGTGAAGTGGAAGGGGCAGGGCGGTCGGCTGATGATCTGGCTTATTTGCGTGATGCATTTGATTTTCGCAACCTGTTGCTGGTGGAACGTCCAAACGGTGATTTTGGTTTGACGTTGATGCGGCAATTCCTGTTTGACGCGTGGCATCTGCCGATGTTGAAAGGCTTGCAGCAATCTACCGACCAGCGCGTTGCCGAGATTGCAGAAAAAAGTGTCAGAGAAGTGGCCTATCACCTGGAACGTAGTAGCGATCTGATCGTGCGCCTGGGTGATGGCAGTGAGCAAAGTCATCAACGCATGCAATCAGCACTCGATGAACTGTGGTCCTATACCGGTGAGATGCTCGACTTTGATGACCTGTCACCAACACTGGTGAGCCAAGGTATGGTGCCGCAGGCTCAGGGTATCGCTGAAGCGTTTAACCAGCATGTGTCCGAAACATTGCAACAGGCAACACTGACGCAACCGGCGAGCGAGTTTGTTCGTCGAGGTGGCAAGACAGGGATTCACAGTGAACACCTGGGTTATGTGCTGGCAGAGATGCAGTTTCTGCAGCGTGCCTACCCGGGCGCCACGTGGTAGGCCCTTGCGCACATGAATACATCAACAAAACACGACGGGCCTTCCGCAACTCATAAAGCGCCTGTTGCAACTCGCGACAAGCCTTCCGCTGATGTGGTCAGGGGCTGGCTGCAGGAGGTGCCTGATCCTGAAATCCCGGTAATTTCGGTGGTGGATCTGGGCATCATTCGTCATATCGAGTGGCAAGCGGACACGCTTGTGGTACATGTCACGCCCACTTACTCCGGATGTCCGGCCACCGCTGAGATCAATGCGGATATTGAAACCAGATTGCGTCGTGAAGGCATCGACAAGATACGCCTGCAAAGGCAGCTCTCTCCTGCCTGGCGCACTGCGTGGATTAGCGATGAAGGTCGGGCCAAGCTGCTCGACTACGGTATTTCACCACCGGTGGAAGGTACTGGCGCTTGTGGACTGGGTCGCCCAGAGACCACCGTGTGTTGCCCGCGATGCCGCTCGATTGATACCGAGAACGTCAGTCAGTTTGGCTCCACACCGTGTAAGGCCGCCTATCGTTGCAATGCGTGTCTGGAACCGTTCGATTATTTCAAATGCATTTGATCATGAGAGATCGCTGATGGCGCGTTTTTATCCGCTTCACGTAGCCGATGTTCGACGCGAAACGCGCGATGCCGTGGTAGTCACGCTGACGCCTCGCGAAGAAGACCAGGCGCACTTCGATTTTATTCAGGGTCAGTACCTGACGTTTCGTCGCCAGTTCGAGGGTGAAGAACTGCGTCGCTCGTATTCTATTTGTGCCGGTGTTAACGAGGGTGCACTGCGTGTCGGTATCAAGCGAGTGGACGGTGGCTGCTTTTCAACCTGGGCCAATGATGAATTGAAGGTGGGACAAACGATAGACGCCATGCCGCCGATGGGAAATTTTTACACACCTATTGAGCCGAGCAAAGCACGTAATTATCTGTTTTTCGCCGCAGGCAGCGGTATAACACCCATACTCAGTTTGATCAAAACCATACTCGCTACCGAGCCTGCGGCCCATATAACTCTGGTTTATGGCAATCGTTCGGCCAACACGATCATGTTTCGCGAGGATCTGGACGATCTGAAAAGCTGCTACATGAGTCGCTTTTCTGTGGCGCATGTGCTGGGCAGTGAGGCGCAGGAGATTGAGTTGTTCTCCGGGCGTATCGATGCGCACAAATGCGCGCTGCTGTTCGATAGCTGGATTGATATTGGCGCGATCGATCTGGCGTTTATCTGTGGTCCTGAACCGATGATGCACGCGATTGCCGGGTCACTGCGTGATCATGGCTTGCGTGATGATCAGATCAAGTTCGAACTGTTTGCCGCGTCGCAACCGGGAAGCGCCACGCGACGCGCGGTGAATGTCAGCAATGCGAGCATCGATGCTAGCTGCAACGCCACGATCATCCTGGACGGTACATCGCGTCAGATTGCCATGGCCAGGCACGGGCAGAGCGTACTGGAAGCGGCACTCGGTGCTTCTATGGATGCCCCTTATTCCTGCCGGGCCGGTGTGTGTTCCACCTGCCGTGCCAAGGTGCTTGAAGGCGAGGTGGAAATGGAAAAGAACCATGCTCTGGAAGACTACGAGGTCAACCGCGGGTATGTACTCACTTGTCAGTGCTATCCGTTATCTGACGCTGTTGTTATCACTTACGATCAATGAGTAGTTTTATGAGCGCGTCACTTTCAGCATCGCCTCGCGTAGAGAGTTACGCCTGTGGTCACTGGCTAAGCGGTTCGGGTGAGGGCAAGCCCTTGCTCGATGCAGCCACTGGGGCGCCGGTTGCGCAAATCGATTCGACCGGCCTGGACTTCAAGGGCATGCTGGATTATGCCCGTACGCGTGGTGGTCCACAGCTTCGGGCCATGAGCTTTCATCAACGCGCGTTGTTGTTGAAGACACTGGGCCAGATGTTGATGGCCGACAAGGAAGTGTTCTATGCACACTCATCCGCCACCGGTGCCACTCGAACGGACAGTTGGATCGATATAGAAGGTGGTATCTCCACATTACTGTCTTATGGTTCCAAGGGCAGGCGTGATCTGCCTAACACGCGTTTGCTGATCGATGGTTCTCCGGAACCGCTGTCCAAGGACAGTACATTCTCGGCACAACATATCCTAACGCCACTTGAAGGCGTTGCGATACATATCAATGCCTTCAACTTTCCGTGTTGGGGCATGCTGGAAAAACTGGCTCCTACGCTATTGGCGGGTATGCCTGCCATCATCAAACCGGCCAGCCAGACAGCCTACCTGACCGAGTTGATGGTGCGTCGTATTATCGAGTCCGGCATCCTGCCCGACGGTGCGCTGCAACTGATTTGTGGATCGGTGGGTGATCTATTGGATCATGTCACTGCGCAGGATGTAGTGACGTTTACCGGCTCTGCGACTACCGGACAGATGCTGCGCGTACATCCAGCCATCATTCGGCATTCGACACGATTCACCATGGAAGCGGATAGCTTGAATGCGGCGGTGTTAGGTATTGATGCAACGCCCGACACCGTTGAGTTTGATTTGTTTGTGCGTGAAGTGGTCCGTGAAATGACGGTCAAGGCAGGTCAGAAGTGCACCGCCATTCGTCGCGTGATTGTGCCTCGGCAACAGGCTGACGCGGTCGCCTCGGCAATCTGTGCAAAATTGTCCCGTGTGAAGGTAGGCAATCCAACGGATGACCAAGTGCGCATGGGCCCCTTGGCAAGTCGTGATCAAGTGCGTGAAGTCAAGGATTGCGTTGCCCAGCTGCGCGCTGAAGCGGAGCTCATCTGTGGTGACCCTGATAATCCGCAACTGGTATCCGGTGATGTTGAAGCAGGTGCGTTTATCAATCCTGTGTTGCTGTACTGCGATCAGCCAGCAGGCCGGGAAGCCATTCATGCTGTTGAAGCCTTTGGACCGGTCAGTACCATTGTTCCCTACGAGTCGGTGGACGACGCGATCGATCAGGCCAGGCGCGGCGGTGGGAGTCTGGTGGCGTCGGTGTTTACCAATAACGGAGAGTTTGCGCGCGATGTCGTAGCCGGACTTGCTCCGTGGCACGGTCGCGTCATGCTGGGTAATCGGTTAAGTGCCAAATCTTCAACCGGTCATGGTTCGCCACTGCCGATGCTGGTTCACGGTGGGCCGGGTCGCGCAGGCGGTGGTGAAGAGCTTGGCGGTATACGCGGTGTCAAACACTACATGCAACGCACTGCTGTGCAAGGCACACCAGGCTTACTCACGTCGGTCACCGGTCAATGGATGACCGGAGCGCCGCAATCGGTATCAAGCGAACACCCGTTCCGTAAATCACTGGCGACACTGGAAGTGGGCGATGCCGTGCTCACCGACGCGCGTACAGTTACGCTGGAAGACATTGAGCATTTTGCAACGTTTACCGGTGATACGTTTTATGCACACATGGATGCCGAAGCTGCCAAGGCCAATCCGTTCTTTGACGGGCGTGTTGCGCATGGCTATCTTGTCGTCTCGTTTGCCGCCGGCCTGTTTGTCGACCCAGCCCCCGGTCCCGTGCTGGCCAACTACGGTGTTGACAATCTGCGGTTTCTAACACCTGTCTATCCGGGCGATGCGTTGCAGTTGTCGTTAACGTGCAAGGCCATCAACCCGCGAGAAACCGAAGAACATGGTGAGGTGCGCTGGGACTGTACGGTGACGAATCAGGATGCAGCAGTGGTAGCGCAATACGATGTGCTCACCTTAGTCGCAAAACACACCAGTGAGTAGCTTCGGTATGCCAATCAGGGGCTCAGATACTCTTCATGCCATTCAGCATGAGTTTGGTAACCAGCGATGCATACTCCTTGCGACTGATCGAACCGTCTTCCCTGAACCACAGATAGACCCAGTTAAGAATGCCGAACAACGACATGGTGGTGGGCATCAGGTAAGACTTTTTTTTCTTCAGCTTCGGGTTGATGAGCAAGATAACAGCGGAAAATCGATGAGTAATATTGCGTTCAATGCGGCGCATGGTGTCCATCTGTTCGCTCGTGAGCGTGCTCATGCAATTGAGCTGCACCTTGTGCTGATTATCAGAGTTCTGGTAGTTGGTCAGCACCTGATAAATCATCTTGCTCAGTCTTTTTTCAGGGTCATCGGTGGGTTTATCCACTTTTTCAAGCGCCGCGTCCAGCTCGCTCAAATGCGTACGAACAATATCGAATATCAGCGCAGCCTTGCTGGAGTAGTAGTGGTACAACAAGGCTTTGGAGACGCCACAGTGCTCGGCAATCTGCGACATGGAAGCGTTCTCAATGCCAGACTCTGCAATGACAGCCGCTGCGCTGTCCAGAATGCTGCGTTGTTTGCTTTCGTAGTTGTCTGCTTGTTTGCGAGCCATCTAGCGTGTGTTGGCCATGAACCTTGATTGCGGAAAGTACGCGGTGGTTGTGTCGAGTATAGAGTGTTTTACAGCAGTTTCGTGGTGCTGTCTTTATAACCACTGGCACGCTTGCAGGGCGTGGTCGTTGCCTGTGGAGCGAAGCCCATGACTGTTACCATGCGTCATGAAGATCGCGTCGGCTACGTTGAGATCGACAATCCACCGGTTAACGCGATAGGTCAGTCGGTGCGTCAAGGTTTACTGGACGCCGTGAGTTGGGCAGAAGCGCTACACCTGGAACGGGTGATCGTCAGCGGCAAGGGTAATCTTTTTGCAGCGGGTGCGGATGCGCGCGAGTTCGCTAGTGCCCCCGTTAAACCGCATCTACCG
>CALKXZ010000471.1 GCA_938003775.1 uncultured Granulosicoccus sp.
AGGTGCAACACAAACACACCCCACGCCACCCTACCCTTCAACGCACAATCTAGGCACACTACGTATGAGTGCCAACGCGCAAGATGGTGTAGTCAATTCATTGGGTCAGAGCCACGACATTGACAATCTGTTTGTATCCGATGGTAGCCAGTTCACCACCGGTGGTGCAGAGAATCCGACCCTAACCATCGTCACACTGGCGATTCGCCAGGCAGATAACATTGCCAAACTCATGGCGGAAAAATCCATTTAAGCTGAATTAATTGTGATAATCCAAGCAAAAGACGGGCTCATAAACACCCCACCTTAGGGCAAGTGACGCTAGACATAACGAACTCATAGTCCAAGCTAGTCCAAAAAAAGCACATCCTCAATCATCCGCTAAAGACCGGTGATTGAGGGTGTCGTTGAGCTACCTAACGGTTGCAATTGATGCTGGCTAATCAACCAGATGGCAGGCAACACTATGCTCACCAGAGGACTGTGCGGACTGCTTGACATCATGCCGTTTGAGTTCAGGCTCAGTGGTCCTGCAAATATCGGTGACACGTGGACAACGACTGGCAAACCGACACCCGCTCGGTAAATTCAATGCATCGGGTATATCGCCCTGAATCACAATGCGTTTTCTTTTCTGTCGTAGCTCCCGATCCACCGACGGCACCGCTGATAGCAGTGCTTGAGTGTAGGGGTGTAAGGGATTGTTGAACAAGCTAAGCCTGTCTGCATGTTCAACGATTTTGCCCATATACATCACGGCTATAGAGTCGCACATGTGCTGGACCACGCCCAAATCGTGTGAAATAAGCAAATAGGTTAAGCCATAGTCCTGCTGCAATTGTTTCAGCAGATTCAATATTTGCGCCTGAACGGCCACGTCCAGCGCTGAAACCGGCTCATCACAGATAATCAACTCCGGCCGAGTAACCAACGCTCTAGCGATACCAATACGCTGACGCTGCCCCCCTGAAAATTGATGTGGAAACAGTTTTTTCTGTTCAGCTCGCAAGCCAACGGATTCAAACATTCTATCAACTATGCCCTGGTGGTCAGCCCGGGGCACGCTCTGCAGACTTTCCAATGGTTCGCGCACTATGTCTTCCGCCTTAAGGCGTGGATTAAGGCTTGAATAGGGGTCTTGAAAAATAAATTGCATGCGGGCGCGAGCAACACGCAACTGTTCATCACTTAGTGCTAACCAATCGGTGTCACCCAGCTTGATAGCGCCTTGATATGTCTTGACCAATTGCGCAACAGCTAACGCTGCGGTTGTTTTGCCAGAGCCACTTTCACCCACCAGTGCTAACGTCTCACCCCGTCGGATAGTGAACGAAATATCGTCAACCGCGTTTAGCCATTGCTTGCGGGCAAACAATCCCCCTTTGACCGGAAACCGTACGCGCAGATTGTCAACCCGCAACAATACATTAGCATCGACCACGGGCTTAGTCTTTGAATGGACCGTCAACGGGTCTGTTTGCCCCGTATGCGCAACAGAGGATGACGCACCATCAGCCTGGCCTGTGTGTTCTTGACTCACAGTGTATTGGCCTGCCAACAGGCCGACACCTGATCCTTGTCGAAGCGTTGCTCTGTTGGACGTTCTCGTAAGCATCGCTCTACAACACGGTCACAACGCGATGCAAACAGGCATTCGTTCTTTCCAAATTCTTGTAACCCAGGCACAATCCCACTGACCTCCGTCAAGGGCGGTCGGTGTTCGTCCAATGTCGCCACCAGATGCGGCACACACGCAATAAGACCTTTTGTGTAAGGGTGACGCGGATGGTCCAGCACCGTATGCACATCGCCTTGTTCAATTTTCCGACCGGCATACATGACGATCATTCTATCTGCCATTTCCGCCACCACACCCATGTCGTGGGTGATCATGATGATGGCGGTGCCCATGTCTTTCCGCAAATCCTCAAGGAGATCAAAAATCTGTGCCTGAATCGTCACATCCAACGCAGTGGTTGGTTCATCAGCAATCAATACCTTAGGCTCGCAAGCCAGAGCCATGGCTATCATAACCCGTTGACGCTGACCACCTGAGAGCTGGTGTGGGTAATGACCAACACGATGAGTAGCGTCGGGAATACGCACCGCATCAAGTAGCTCTGCGGCTCGCTTCCAGGCATCGCGCTTGTCCATCTGCTTGTGACGCCGGAGTACTTCTGCTATCTGTTCACCGATGGTGAAGACCGGGTTCAGCGAGGTCATGGGTTCTTGGAAAATCATGGAGATATCGTTGCCACGCAATGAACGCAGGCGCTCATCGCTGGCTTGCGTCATGTCTTCTCCGTTGAACAGTATCTTACCGGCAGCAATTCGCCCTACCTTGTCCGGCAGCAGCCCCATGATGGCCAATGCAGTCATCGATTTACCACAACCAGACTCACCAACAAAACTTAAAGTCTCGCCAGCGGCAAGCTCAAACGAAACATCGTCAATAACCGGGGCAACCCCCAGGCGTGTTGCCAGCTCTATACGCAAGTTTTCAACACGTAGCAACGCAGTCATTAACGCTGCCTCAGCTTTGGATTTAGCGCATCGTTAAGACCATCACCCACTAGTGATAAACACAGCACGGTTATGAATATTGCTAGCCCCGGGAATGTTACGGTGTAGCTTGCATCGAGTATATACGGCCTATTCGAACCAATAATCTGCCCCCAGCTCACAATATTGGGGTCTGTGAGTCCCAGAAAACTCAAACCAGCTTCAAACAAAATGGCAGAACCCACCATGAGCGCAGCTTGCACAATGATCGGTGGCAACGCGTTAGGCAGTATGACTTTGAATATCAGCTTCAAATTTTTAGCACCGGCTGCCCGAGATGCAGTGACGTATTCTAATTCTCGAATCCGTAGAAATTCTGCACGGGTTATGCGCGCCACAGCTGGCCAACTCACAAGACCAATGGCAAACGTTATCATTGGCAAAGAGGCACCAAACAGAGCAACAATAACCATTGAAAATAACAACGTGGGTAATACTTGGAAGAATTCGGTTATGCGCATCAGCACCTCTTCCACCCAGCCCAGAAAATAACCGGCCAACGCGCCTACAGTAACTCCAATGAGTACCGTCATTAACGCGGCTGTCAGTCCCACTTGCAACGAAACACGGGTTCCATGCAATATGCCCGCGAATAAATCTCGTCCCAGATAATCGGTTCCCAGAATGAATCCGTCCTCACCTGGCAAACCAAATGGTGCCCAGACCATATCAAAGGGATCAATGGGATACAGTAATGGTCCGATAAGACCTGCGATGATGATCAATACCAAGACAAACAAAGCCACAATAGCCGGTTTGTTTTTGAAAAACATCGCCACCGCATCAGCCGCTGGATGTCTCGCTTGATCAATGTTGGTATTGCCGCTCATGTACGGCTCCGTACGCGAGGGTCTATCCAACGAAGGGCAAGATCGGTAATCAGGTTTCCAACAATCACCACCAACGCTGAGAAGAACAGAATACCTAAAATGGTGGGTGTGTCGCGCGCAATGATACTCTGCAGCGCCAAAGAACCCAGACCGGGCCAGCTAAACACCGCCTCGACCAACACCGCCCCAGATACCACCGCTGAAAATTGCAGGCCAGCCAGCGTAATAACAGGAGACAGAGAATTTTTTAACGCATGCTTGTACACCACCTCCCGGGTAGACAAACCCTTGGAGCGTGCCGTCCTGATGTAGTCTGTGCCCAACACCTCCATCATGCTAGCCCGACACAAACGCGAGTACAGAGCGATGAATATGGAGGCCAGTGTGATAACTGGTAACACCATGTGTCGTAACAAATCAATAAATCTGGCAAAGAAACCGCCCTCTACCGTGACGTCAATCATTCCTGCCACCGGAAATAGAGGTATCTTTAAGGAAAACGCAATGAGCAACAAGATACCTGTCCAGAAGACCGGTGCAGAGTACCCAAACAACGCAAATACGGTCACGAAATGGCTGACAATGCCGTCTTGTTTGCGAGCGCTGTAAACGCCCAGTAAAACCCCCACCGTTAGCGCCAGTAACTGCGCAGTAACAACCAACAGCAAGGTGGCGGGTAGTTTTGAAAAAATCAACGACGTCACTGGTTGATTGTAGAAAAACGAATAACCGAGATCGAACTGCAGAACATTACCGATGTAACGCATCAGCTGAACACTAAACGGCTGGTCTAACCCATAGTCGCTGCGAATCCTGGCCATGACGTCGCTATCGGCGCCTCCCATTGACTGGGCAATGGTGTCAGCAACATCACCTGGTGCCAAGTGCATCATGGAAAAATTAAGCACCAGCACAGCCAGCAGCAACAGTGCCGCGTATAGCAACCGTTGAGCAACGGCGCGCAATAAAGTCATTGGGGTTGCATCACGTACGTGTTGAGCCAGTACGGTAGCCAAACCGAAGTTCGACCACCGTCTGACGATGTCTGGCAGTCACACTGAGCATGATGAAACATCGTGCCCGTATTCCCGCACACGTATAGCTCTAAGTGCTAAGGCTTCAGGTACATTAGATCCATGGGTGAGCTGGATGCCCAAATTCCCAATGGCGGGTTACCAACCTTGTTGTTGTAAACGGTGTGATAAGGCAAAGTGTTCGTCCAGTAGACAGGTAGTTCCGCAGCCGTGATTTTCTGAAATTCAGAGTACAGTTCTGCCCGCTTGCTAGGATCAGTTTCAATACCAGCCATTTCGAGTAGCTCATCGACCCGCTCGTTTTGGTAACTCTGGGTGTTGGACCAGATAACACCGGGTTTGATGTTGGTACTTTGGTAGGTGCGGTGTACGCCTATAACTGGATCTCCCCAATTAAACACAGTATCCCAAGTCATATCAAACTCGTAGTTACTGATTCGATTAGCCCAAGTTGGAAAATCCGGTGAAGAGCGCACAGTGACGTCAATACCGATTTTCTTTAATGCCGCCTTTACATACTCAGCGTTAGGTTTTAACTCCGGCCAACCGAAATCAATGGTTAATCCAAAACGCATGTCGCCATCACCGCGAGCATAACCGGCGTCGTCAAGAATCTGATTGGCCTTGTCAAGATCTAATTCGTAGTTGTCTACGTTAGTTTCGTATAAGGGACTACCCGGATGAATACCCGTGGCAGCTTCTTCAGCCAGTCCCTGATGTATGGCCTTGATAATAAAATTTCGGTCTATGGCATAAGCAATGGCTTGACGGACGTTGACATCGGCTGTGTTCCCCGTTGCCGTGTTGAATGCCAACCAGTCGATCGGACCAATGGCTGCATAGCCTTCGGGGGTTGCCGTTAAACTATCCACTGCCTGCAGTCGTTTGATATCACGGGCCACGGCTTCAAAAGTACCCATGTGTATCTCGCCATTTTCAAGTCCTATCGCTCGTGCAGAGGGATCTTTAATGATACGCATGACCAGTTTGTCTAAATAAGGGCGCCCTTCCATAAAAAAATCATCAAAGCGCTCAAGTATGACGTGCTCATCGCGCGTAAACTCAACGAGCTTGAATGGGCCAGAACCCACAACATTTTCAGCGTTCTGTGGGTGAGTCTTGGGGTCCTGACCATCGCCGTAAACGTGCTTTGGAATGATGGGCATCAGCTGCGAGGACATGGCCAGCATAAGTGCTGGGTGAGGCTGTGAAAGCTGTAATATGGCCGTTTGCGCATCCGGTGTTTCTACCGCTGTCACCGGTGCAAACATGGTTTTAAACGGATGGTTTTCTTGAATGGTCTTGACCGAGAAAGCCACGTCTTCGGATGTAATGGGCTTACCGTCGTGAAAAACAGCGCCTTCCACCAGGTTTAGGGTGACACTTAAACCATCTTCGGCCACTTCCCATGATTCAGCCAGATACGGTTGCGGGGTCCAGTCTTCATCATAACGAAGCGGTGCTGCAAACAATTGAGCACCAGGAACACCAGTAGCCGTACCCGATTGCACAGCAGGATTTAAGTGACGAGGGGTTTGGTTGATGGTCATGACCATGGTGCCGCCTTTGACAGGCGTGTCTTGCGCACTAGCTGGAGCCGATAGCACTACGGTTGCGGCCGCAGCCAGGGTCATCATTTTGAACAGTGAATGCATGTAATTCTTCCTCTAGTGGTCGAATGGACTTGCCTGTAAATGGTTCCTATCTGAATTTGGTTAAAACCATACTGCAGTGTTCATAGCACCGGATGATGAGGGTCAGCAATACAGGTGCTGGAAACACTGATTTACGAACGGACCGTTTCGAGTGTAGCATGCTGTTCAGCATCTCTGTCGTTGCGAATCAATCGATAAAACACCTGTTGTTCAATGAACGCTCAGGCTACAAACTACAGATTAAAATACAGACAAATAGACACCCCATGACGATCATCTATTCTGCCAAGAAAATCATCACCATGAATCCGGCCAGACCTGAAGTCACGCATGTTGCTGTTGATCAGGGGCGTATTGTCGGTGCGGGTTCGTTGGATGAACTCAGCGGCTGGGGTGCTTATACACTTGATGATCGTTTTGCCGACAAAATTATTATGCCGGGGCTGATTGAAGGGCACTGCCACACCATGGAAGGGATGCTGTGGCGCTATGCCTACTGCGGCTTCTTTGATCGGATGAATCCCAATGGTGATATTGAGCCTGGTTTAAAGTCCATTGATGCCGTCATAGAGCATTTGAAGAGAGTCGATGCAACAATCGAAGACCCGAATGCCCCTCTGCCCGGATGGTCCATAGACCCGATCTATTTCAATAACACCCGGATAACACGACACGACCTGGACAGAATTTCAACAACCCGCCCAATAGGCATTCTGCACGCCTCAGTGCACATCATGAACGTGAATACCCGGGCATTGGAAATGGCCGGATGGTTGCGCGAAGGCATTGAGCACGAGGGCCTACCAC
>CALKXZ010000472.1 GCA_938003775.1 uncultured Granulosicoccus sp.
GTAAGGACGGACAAGCGCACCATCGCGAAAAATGTGCACCGACGCCGGTGGCGCGTAGATAAATTCAGTATTGCGAGTATGCAGGTTATAGGGTGCTAGAAATTCGCAGATCAGAATAGCCAGGTAGATAAGGATCAAAAAAATACCGGATACCAACGCCACTCGATGCTGGCGAAAATACCACCACATGAGTCTCAGCTGCGAGGCATGCGCCGCAGGACCTGCCAGGTCATTGTCTCGCTCAACCGCGTGTGGATCGTATGGCGCTGTGGAAACAAAGTGATCCAGAGGAGCGCCTGGTTCTCCCAACGGCGATGGGCTTGATGATGAGTGTGGCGACGTCATCGGTGTCGCCCGGCACCAAATCGAATACGAGGATCCAACAAGGCCAGTGCGATATCAGACACCAGCACGCCAACGACGGTTAGGAACGCCAGAAACATTAGAAATGACCCGGCCAGGTACATATCTTGACTTTGCAAGGCCTGAATCAACATGGGTCCTGTGGTCTCCAACGAGAGAACAATCGCTGTGACCTCTGCACCCGATATCACGGCAGGCAGGATTGAGCCAATATCGGAGATGAAAAAATTCAGCGCCATTCGTAACGGATATTTCATCACCACCTTAAATGGGTGAAGACCTTTCGCGCGAGCGGTAATGACGTATTGCTTTTTCAATTCATCCAGCAGGTTGGCTCGCAAACGTCGCACCATACCCGCGGTACCAGCGGTACCAATGATTAAGACCGGAATCCATAGGTGCTCGAGAATGGATACAAATTTATCCCAAGACATCGGCTGATTAAGATACTCACGGTCCATCAGATGCCCGATTGACGTACCAAACCAAATATTAGCCAGGTACATCATGACCAAGGCTAGGATGAAATTAGGCACCGCAATACCTATCATTCCAAAAAAGGTTAGTCCGTAGTCACCCCAGCTATACTGATGCGTAGCCGAGTAAATACCGATAGGGAAGGCGATGAGCCATGTGAAGGTAATGGTTACAACCGACACTAATATCGTCAACCAGAGCCTCTCCCCTACCACCTCATTAACCGGTAATCGGTATTCAAACGAGTATCCGAAGTCACCAACGAACATGCCACTTAACCAGTGGAAATACCGCACGACCATCGGTTTGTCGAACCCGTAGCGCTCCTTTAGTATTTCAATCTCTGCAAGGTCAGCAGATTCGCCCATAGCACGCAGCTCAGCAACATAGCTCTCAAAATAATCTCCGGGCGGCAACTCGATGATAGTGAACACCAAGGCAGAAATTATCAGCAGAGTCGGGATCATTGTGATGATCCGCCACAGAATATAGCGCAGCATGATTAGTGTACTGTGACCTTCAAAACAGACAAACAGCGCGTTGCCTGACGCACTCGAAGTGCACGCTTATTCGCAGGTGAAACGGAGCTGTTTAAGTGCAAAAAATGCCGAACTCGAGTGCATAGCAGTTCGCCGTTCGCGAGAGTGCCTTTTGATACTCCACGGCGTTGCAGTTCATGAGCATACATCAGAATTTTCTGCGTACTGCGCCTTGCTGAGCACCACCCGGAACTCTGTGTTAGAACGCTTCGAAGGTCATCGTACATTAGCCCTCGTCCTCCAACCAGAACGTATCTGGCATGTAGACACCTAGATAGCTGGTCGGTTCGAAACCGAACAAGGCCGTCTCTGGGATATTTCTAAGTCGCGACGAGCGAGCAACAGGTTGCAAAGCACCATTGACTGTGCCGATTGAGTAGACCTGATCAGCGTGTATTGCCAGCATACGAGCCCAGATATCGGCTCGTTGCTCAGTGGTTGTTGTCAGCAGCCATTGATTAAGCAGTTGATCAAGCTTTTGAACTTCAGGCATGTCTGGCGGGCTTCCTTGATTTTGGCCTGACATACGGTAGAGCCCCCACACGGGCCAATTCAGTTGATCGTCGGTCGTTGGGGCCAACTCCACTGGCGCCATGTCCGCTGATGGCAGTCCATTGTCCAACCCTTGCCAGACCGACATCATGACCTCACCGCCAGTTACCCGGCTACGAAATATGTCTCGCTGAGACGTCCGAATGAACAGCGCAATGCCGATTTGTCGAAAATGGTCGGTGATCAGTTCAAGCACATCGGTTTCAAGGGTGCTTTCACCTGCCGATTCGATGGTGATATTGGCTTGCCTGCCATCGGACAACAGGCGCGTACCACTACCATCTCGATCAGCCAACCCCGCTTCATCCAGTAAACGATTAGCCTGGTCCGGATCATAAGTGGTCCAGGCGGCGGCGTACTCAGGTTTATACAACGGACTCTCTGGCAGAATTGTATCGGCACTTTCATGAGCCAGTCCGTAATAGATAACCTGATTAATTTCCCGGCGATTGACCGCCAGTGACAACGCTCGTCGCACACGCACATCGCGAAACAAGCTTCGCCATACTGTGTCTTTGCAATTAAGATTAGGAAACAGTGCAACACTCGACCCGCGCGTGCGTCTCCACAACGTTACCTTGATAGGGAATCGGCTCTCGGATTCTTTGATTAGCGTGTAGTCTGGCAGCCCTATACCAGTTGCTTGCAAATCACTCTCACCCGTAGCTGTTTTCGCACCAATGATTTCCGATGAGCTTACATTCATCACTAACCGATCAATGTAAGGCAACTGCTTACCCTGTTCATCAACTCGGTGAAAATAGGGGTTGCGTTCGAAAATAAATTGCTCAGCTGGCGCAGCGGTTGTGGGATGCCATGCCTCCAGGGTGGGTAAGTCAGGGTTCTCTGGCCGATTCTGGCGGGACATTTTTCGATGTAGCCCAACCCAATCATCCACACGATATTGCTCTACCAAGTTTGCTAATTGTTCAGGATCTTGGTACGAGGCGTGAAACTGCCGCAAGTAAGCAGACGGTAGTGCCAGCGTTTGAGGAATCGGTGCTGCTAATTTAGTCAAAAAAAGCGGATTGGGTAGATCCCATGAATACCGAACGGTTAGCGAATCAAGTGCTTCAAATTTTGCCACTCGGCCATCTACTTTCAAACTAACCGGGGGCCCACCTCGCAGGTAGTCTGTGTTCAAGATGACATCTTCCCAGAAATAACGAAAGTCCTCGGATGTCAGCTCACTTCCATCAGACCACTTATGACCTGCACGCAAATGAAAGGTAAATATGCGACCGTCATCGATGGTAAATGACTCTAGGATATCGGGTACTAAATGAAGTTGTTCGTCATAGCCTATTAGTCTCGAATAACTGTAGATGGGCACATAGCGTATATCTTTTTGTCGGCCTATCAACATGCGCAAACTGCCGCCGTGCTGTCCGGGCTGGCGATCCATTGATTGCAAATTTATAACGCGAGGATGCATAGGCAGTCGCTGCGCTAGATTAGCCAGCTCGCCGGCCTCAATACGCTTTTTCAGAAACGCTGAGTCAGTGGTATCGGCACGCACAACCGTCGGTATAGCCGCAGAGGCAAGCATGGCCAGTAAAGCACGACGACTGATCATGGTGTCAGCTCTGTGATATCGGCAGCTCGGTGCGCCAGCACAAAATGACCATCGCCTAAGTCAAGTGACGTTAGATCACCCCGCGCATCGTCATCACGAAATACCCTCGCCCATGATTGCGATGAGGTTGCACTGGTTTCTCCAACTGTTGAAAAATTCAAAGGTCGATCCAGATCCGGAAACGGTACAGCGTCCATCAGCGACTTGGTATACGGGTGTACCGGGTTTTTCATGATGACATCACGTGGCGCTATCTCTACGATTTTTCCCTGCCACATAACTGCAACTCTATCGGCCATGTAGTCCACGACAGCAAGATTGTGGGAGATAAAAAGATAGGTTAAACCCATATTTTGCTGAAGATCTTTCAATAAATTGAGAACTTGCGCCTGCACTGATACATCCAGGGCTGACACTGGCTCATCGCAGATAATCAGACTGGGGGCGACGGCTAATGATCGAGCAATCCCTATTCTCTGACGTTGCCCACCGGAAAAGCTATGCGGGTAACGCGACAAGGTATTGGTACCCAGTCCAACCGCATTGAGTAATGCATCGGTTGCTACATTGCACTGCTGTTTGTTGCCACGTTGATGTATCTCGAATGGCTCGCGCAGAATATTGCCCACTGTCATGCGCGGTGACAACGACGAAATCGGGTCCTGAAAAACCATTTGAATTTTAGTTCGCAGCGATTGCAATTCACTGCCACTGGCCGCTAATACATCAATGGGGCCGCTACCATCATCGAACACGACTGTACCGCTATCAGGTGATACCGCATGCATCAAGATTTTGCTCAGCGTGGTTTTACCACAGCCACTTTCACCCACCAGCCCCAGACACTCACCGCGCCGGATCTCAAAGCTAACATGATCAACAGCCGGTACAAGCTTAGACTGAGAGCCAACTTGCCAATCCTGTTTCCTGGTCACAAAACTTTTACTGATATCGCTGACCGTTAGCAGTGTTTCAGGCTGATCAGTCTTAGCTTGCCGGTGTTCGGTCACAACCGGTGCTGATAGTTTGTCAAGTAGATTCTCGACATTGGTATCGATGTCGCGTAACGGTGTTAGTCGCGTATCGCGAGCCAAACCAAAATGAGGTATCGCCGCCATCAGACCTTTAAGATACGGATGTCCCGGAGAACGGAATATCGTGTCTACCGGGCCTGCCTCCATAATCTGCCCTCGGTAGATAACCGATACCTCATCTGCCATATTGGCAACCACACCCAGATCGTGGGTGATCAGTAACACAGCCATATGCAGACGTGACTGCAGGTCACGTAACAATTTCAGGATTTGTGCTTGAATAGTGACATCCAATGCCGTTGTTGGTTCATCCGCAATCAGTAACGCTGGCTCACACACTAATGCCATGGCGATCATGGCTCGTTGTCGCATACCACCAGACAACTCAAACGAATACATATCGAACACCTTTTTCGGGTTCGAAAAACCCACCAGGCCGAGCATTTCTTCACAGCGCTCGCGTTGCTCATTGGGCGTAGCCACTGAATGTTGCTGCAGCAGTTCTATTATTTGATCACCCACGGTATGCAGCGGTGAAAATGAGGTCATCGGTTCTTGAAATATCATGCCGATACGGCGGCCTCGAATGGACCGGATCTGGCGACCATCACGAGGTAACTGCACCATGTCGCAAGCGGGTTCTGGATCGGCTGGGTCACAGAACAACACGCGCCCTGTGACTTTAGCGATCTCGGGCTGCAACCCCATGATGACCTGACTAATGACAGACTTACCAGAACCGGACTCGCCAACCAGTGCCGTGGTTTTACCCGGCAAAACCCGCAGACTGGCCCCCTTGACAGCGTCAATGCTGCCTCCCAGCAGCGGGAAGGACACGTGGAGATTTTCGACCCTGAGCAGATCCGTATCGCGATTCAACTGATCCGGCATAGTGTTATTGGTTTTCTAGCCAAACTCATCTGACGCATACATTATCAGCAAGACTCAGATCAGAATTAAAAGGAGCTATCCAGGGACATTGCGATAGCGTCTCCGTGTAATCAGTATCACAGTACGTATTTATCCGTTACCACGATATCATGAGTTTGAGCCGCTGGTGACCCACCTTTCTGAATATTCCAGATTGACAGAACGCCAGCCTGGATGCACAAACGTGAAAAAAATGTCAGCAAAACACCGACTCAACAAGCAACTGGCGGCAGCAACGAGCGAACGTGTTGCCGGGCAATACAGCAAAGCTGAGCAGATTTTGGAGGCATTGAGGCGCGATACGGACATCGACGTTCTGGGCCAGCACACGGCACTTGGCCTGCCCCGCCGTTTGCATTCAGCCCTACTGAAACTGGCCAAAGCACAGAAAGATTCCATTACAAGCATCGGTTATCAATACCATCTTGTTCCACCGAGCGACCTACTCAATGCCTGCTCAGCGTTCAGCACTAGCGAGCGTAAACTCATTGCACAGGCCAATCGCCACAGCGTTCCACGTAAGATCCACCAGATCTGGGTGGGTACAACATCGGTACCCGTGGGCTGTCAGGCGTGGGAAAAGCACGCGCTAGCTCAGGGTTACGACTATAAGCTTTGGCGTGACAACGACTTGCAAACCCTAGGTCTGTCGGATAACCCCGTGTATTGCGACATGTTGGCCAAAGGCGATCTGCCGGGCGCTGTAGATGTTGCGCGATACCTTATTTTGGAGCAACACGGTGGTGTGTACCTGGACTGCGATTGGTATCCAGTGCGCAACGACATCAGTTTTCATGATCTGCTACCGATGACCGGGCTGACCGCTATGGCTGAAGATACGCCACGCAACACCGGTAAAGGTGGCCTTTTGCTGGCAAACTCCCTGATTGCCGCGCCTGCCGAGCATCCGGTTTTCACACGCATTAATGCCACGCTAGAGCAGGTTATGCACCTACTACCTCAAGCACCGGCTTGGTGGTCTACCGGTCCGTTAATATTCACGTTGATGGCCCGAGGGGGGTCAATAACACTTGCCGATGCAGATTTCGTGGCAGGCGCATTACCGCAAAACACAACGTTAACTGACGTGCAAGCCTGGTGCAAAAACGCACAGGTGCAAGATTCAGGTTTGTTACTGGCCTGGAAATCATGGGTATGGAGATAGCTGTGTCAGTAATTGCTTTACTGACACCCATTGGGCACCTGGGTGTCCGCTGGTAACAGCCAACAGATTTTCAAGAAACGCCCACGCGTTATCGTCATGTACCAGATGATGGGTGAGTAGGCCCAGTGGTTGTTGAGAAATTTGTAGCTGCGAGAGAATCTGCGCCACCAGTGTCGAACTTGGATGAGCACCACGCGTGCCTTTCCAGTCGATAATATCGACATGCGTGTTAATCATGGGAATCACTGCAGAGTCGTCAGAGCCAAATGTCGACAGAGCTTGAAATCCGATACTGCTCAAACTCGGCACTAGCGACGAATCAATGCGGTTCCATGGCGGTACAAGCACAGGAACAAAACGCGTTGTATGCAACTGCATCAGATGGTTGAAACCGGTTGACAACTCACCAACCACTTCACTCTGTGCTCTATGCGCGCCTAGCTCTTGTTTTTTCTCACTCGCTGGTGCGTGGTTCTGATGCGACCAGCCATGAACCGCTACGGCAACATGGTGATGGTTTGTCAGGTGCTGCGCCAACTCAGTGCCCGATAACGAAGGTATGACCGCCAGAGTCAGCGGAACATCATGCTGCGCGGTTACATTGATTAGACGATCCAAAGGTTCACTTGGGGTGATCGCATCATCGTCACGCAACCAAAATTGCGCCGGACGACCCTCCTCATTTCGTTGGTTTAATACATCAACCAATTCGTTTAGCGAACTATCACTGTTCATTCAGAGCACCTAGATGATTTGCTAAAATAACGCCTAACGATATAGCAGCCTTATCGGCCGAATGTTTATTCTTTACGTGTGCCACCGCATTAAGCGCCATTTCACTTCGTCGCTCAGTGTTGATCAGTAATGAGGCTATGGCTGCAGCATAAGCAGCATCGTCAGCTACCGGCGTTAGAATCCCGCTGTACCCATTATCCACCACTTCAGGCACACCTGCCGTGTGATACGCAATGACCGGTAAACCAGCCGCTTGCGCCTCCAGGTAAGCCAAACCATACGCCTCACCGCAACCGGGCCACACATACATTGAACTGCTGGCCAGTAACGTTGCAATCTCATCGGGTTGTCTCAATCCATGCCAGATAACGCGATGGCTTGGAAGACGATCAAATAGTGCCTGCACATCGTCACGCAAGGCACCATCGCCAATCACCGATAAGGTCCACGGAAGGTGCACAAGCTGTGAAAGCGCGGCGGCTAGCCTCTCGTAACTATGGAACTTATCACCTGCACGCATCATTGCGACGGTCACCAATTGTGTCGATTCACGATCCTTGTGCTGCTCACTACGTTTGTGCGTATCAAACAACCCTGTGTCAATAAACGGTGGTAGTTTGGCTAATTTGGCGCTCTGCGAAGCCTGTCGAAGCCCTGTCTCGTCTCTGCCGGTAAAACACAGATTCACTGCAGCTTGGTTAATTGAATTGAGCACGTGTTCCTGCATAGCACGCCAGACCCCTTGATTACGTCGCGGTGAATGGGCTGCCTCAGCTGTGATGTATGGAATACCGAAACTTTTGCACAACTGTGGGCCAATTAAATCGGGAGACTTAAAATACGGGTGATAACAAAACCATAGCGCTGGCGGGCCATGCCGCTCCCACAATGCAGTCAATCGTTGGCGCTCCAATCGAGACTGTGTCATTAGCGTTAGTATGTGGGTTTCATCGTATGGGTCAGGGAGGAACGCACGAAGCTGAGAAGCTACCTCTACTGGGTAACCGATCTGGCCCAGGCACTTAACCAGTAACCGGGCCATCAGTCTATCCCCAGAGGGAACCGGATGACTAACAGGCTTTAGCGGCGAATAAAATGCAATGTGTTTTTCAGGCAACTTGACTCGGTTCTCCAAACCCAGTTTGGGTGTAAGGCTTGCGCGACGTCTTGTTTACATCTGTACGGACCATTGGGGCATTATCAAATGAGCGTGGGCAGCTGTCCAGTCGGGGTTCCATTAAACGGTGTATGGGCGTTGTGGGATACTCTGTGTCACACCACGTGGCTATTGGTACTTAGCGTGTGTGTCAGTTGCTGGCTACTCATTAAAATTTATTGAATAATCCGTATGTCAATTACTGACTTTCCACAAGTTGCCGTTATCGCTGATGCCCATTTTCACGATATGAACAGTGACTATGACTGCAAATCAGCCACGATACACACCGGGCAACGAGTGTTAAGAAGCTGGGCAGACACCCGCAGATCTTCACGCGTGTTTAACGAAAGCGCGGCAGCTTTAAACACCGCGCTGACAGATATCGGCCAACGAGGTATTCAGCATGTTGTGCTGCTGGGTGACTATACCGATGATGGGCAAGTTGAGGCAAATAGACGTTTGGTTGATCTGCTGCGTCATTACAAACGCGAGTATGGCATTGCGTTTTACGCCATACCGGGAAATCACGATGTCTATGGGCTATGTGGAAAACACCAATCAACGCGTTTCATCACCGCTGCCGGTGAATCTGTACTGGTCACAAGCGATGAATCGGTTGCAGCAACAGAACCTCATTCATCAGTCTTAACTCCCAAGATGTTCTGCGAGGGCATACCGGCAGGTTTGCTGCCCATGGCCGAGTTTGGATTATTCAAACAAGACGAATATGTTTACTGGGAATCGCCGTTTGGCCAATGCGATGATGTGAATTCACGCCTGTACGATGCTCATTCTGCCGATGGTTTGGTAACACGCCAGTTGATGGATGCTTCGTACCTGGTTGAACCCGTTGAGGGACTTTGGCTGCTGATGATAGACGCCAACGTGTTCGAACCACGTAACGGTCACTGGAAACCCTCTCAGAAAAAAGCATTTCTAGACAGCTCTGATGCCGGTTGGAATTCTGTGCTGCGCGTAAAACCTTTTCTGATTCGTTGGATTGCCGATGTCTGTTCTCGTGCCAAAGAGCTGGGGAAACGATTGTTTTGTTTTTCTCACTACCCCATCCTTGATACGTTCAACGACCAGAGCCATGCAGAATTTAAGTTATTTGGCAATAATCACAACGTCAGACGCAAACCCACTATCACCGTTGCTGAATCGTTATTAAAAGCCGGTGTGCAGCTGCATTTTGGCGGACATTTGCACGTTAACGGTCGTGTTGAGTATTCCTCCCAACTGGGCAAGGTGACTGACATCGCTGTTCCGTCATTGGTAGCCTTTCCACCAGGCTTCACTGTAATCAACCCGGCTCTATACCTGGATGGTATCCACAGTGTCTCGTTGTCTTCAATACCGATTGATGCGCACCTGCGTGACGGCTATCAGGCTGAAAACAAAGCCAACAACGAAGCGTACGAACCGGCATTCTCAGCCGCAAACTATGGAGAATTCTTATACAAAAAAACTTATTCACGAGTGGCACATTATCACTTAGTGAAAGAATGGCCGGAACATATCACCGCTGCGATAGACACGATGAGCGTTGCTGATGTCGCCTGCTTGGTGCTGGCTCAGCGCGAAACACCGGAGCCCTTGTCGCTTGTACGTCTGAGTAACTTCGTACAAAAAAAAGTATTGGTGCAATTGGCAACCATCGCCATCGAGCACGACATCGCACTCGAAGAATTCACTGATTGCTCGATGATGACCCTGATCGTTGACTGGTACTGTTTACGCCAGGCAGGCGCCATGGCCACTGTGTTTATAGCACCGCAAAAACTAAAGCTATACACCTTCCTATCCCATCAATTAGGCGACCTATCCCCTCCCAAAGCCGATACCCCCGCCGCCTTTTTCACCCTCTTCCTAGGCCTCCTCCATCTCCGGGTCGGACCACAATAAACCTATGAATTTCCTATATTTTACTAACCAAAATGAGATACATCTCCGACATCTCCGGGTCGGACCACGATAACTCTTTGAATTTCCTATATTTCATCAATCAAAATGATCCTAAATGACCCTTAAATCAGCAATTTTCACCGCAAAAACAGCGATTTAAGACGCCGGGAGGTCTGACCCTGGTAAGTGCTTGAAAAGGCTGGAAGGTGGGTTGTTTCCGGTGCCAAAATTGTTCTTAAAGTGCGGAATTATGTAGCAAGCGCACAAAGGCGGATTGGCTAGGTGATTGCCGCTTTAATTGCTTTCTTGCTTGCTGAATTTGGGTCTATCGGTGTAAGTGGTTTCGGTCATCATGTCTTCAACGAGAGAAACCATGCTTCCTCTTGCGGAATCCATTCGCCAGTCGGGCATCCAGTGGATTTGCGTAGCTATTGGGATGCGGGGGCGAAAAGTGATCAATTGACTAACCTCTCTTTCTTCGCCGAACGCGCTCATGTATTCAACGCGCGCTTTTATGGCAATGAGGTGTTTTTCGTACTCTTTTATCGAAGTATCATCGATGTCGATCGCGCCACCGTACAGATGTTCGGCCAAATAGGGGAATGTCGGGAGCCAAGCCGCTTCGTAAACGTAGGATTTTCGGTCAGGCCAAGCCATTATATCCTTCGTTGCCTTGCTCCTGTAGAGAACAGGTTTGTATTCAGAGTTCTCGACCACGAATTGGTGAGTGATTTCTTCTTGACTTTCCTCATGAACAAGAGCGATATCAATCATCGAAATGTTCGCGGGTGTCTTACCGTAATTAAAGACGTAAACATTAACCGAAAAAATACGATTTGCGTCGATCTCCAATTCGTTGGTAGCGTGGATCTCCATCTCTCCAAGAATTTCTGTTTCGCACTGAACCTCCAAAAACGCACGCTCAGCGTTTTCAGCAGCTTGTGCCGTTTTGTCTGCAGCCTCAGTAGCAAGGGCAGCTTGCCTAGTTGTTTTTCTAGCCTCATCAAGTATGTCTCTAGTTTCATAGAGCGTTTTACCAATAAGGTACAGACCGCCAAATCCGATAAAAATTTGAATGAGTGTGAAAACTGCGAGCGTATTGGTGGCTCGCCACATTCCTTCTTGGGCGTTGAGATCCCGCTTATCCTTTATAAAGCCATTCGGCTTGTATTCGGGGCTACCGGTTTTTACTCTATTTTCTTCGGAGCTATCACCGTTTTTAAAGGGGGGCAACGCAACGACGCAACCGCTCTTGTCGGAGTATCTCTTGCTGCATTCGGAATACTGGCGGTATTCTTCTCCGCGTTTGGGCGGCCCTGACAAATAGAGCAGGCTAAGCGCGGCAATT
Organism: uncultured Granulosicoccus sp.; assembly: GCA_938003775.1. Lineage (GTDB taxonomy): Bacteria > Pseudomonadota > Gammaproteobacteria > Granulosicoccales > Granulosicoccaceae > Granulosicoccus. The sequence continues at coordinate 11,784 of CALKXZ010000472.1, forward strand.
GTCGCTAGTATCCCGACAAACACACGGCAGGTTGTAGAGTCAATTAAGCCCTTAATTCGCAAGTAATCAACGGACGATTGGTCTCTCTTTAGCATCCATGTCTACAATCAGCTGAGCGTCTTAATAGACTAGTTCAACTTCAGTTCATTGCATCCAATAGCCTTACATACTTGGGCTAGGAATACCGCTGAAAACTTCCCCCTGGCGATCTTGTTGCTCAAGTTCTGCGACGACTCCTTGATCCCGTAATGCTGCTCCAACAGCTCGGACAACTGCTTGTAATTGATATTACGCTTGGCTAATTCAGCCTTCAAAAGCCCCTTAACGCGGTCCTGCCACTCTTTGTCGTCTGCCATATCGGGAATATCACCATTTATAGAATAAAATCATTATAAATGATGAAATATCCCTTTATAAGTCATCGTATATGCCTTAATATCATCACAAATGATGAATTCAGGCAACAAACAGCACTATCTTCTTTCAGCGAAGGCTCGCACCTTTTCGCTGTTGGAGATTGCGCGCCTGTCTGATGACGAAGCCTTTGAGATGTTCAAGGAGGCTCGCTGGCCCGAAGGCGTGGCTTGCCCTAAGTGTGGCCACAAGGATCACTACTGGTTAGGCACTCGCAAGCAGTGGCGCTGCAAGTGCTGTAAGCACACGTTCAGCGTGACCAGCGGAACTATCTTCGCCAATCACAACCTGCCGTTGAACACCTACCTTGCGGCTATTGCGATCTACACAAACGCCGTGAAGGGTATCAGTGCGTTGCAGTTAAGCCGTGATCTGAACATCCAGTACAAGACTGCTTTTGTACTTGCCCACAAGCTGCGTGAATCATTGATGGACTATCAACCGGCGTTGCTGGATGGCGAGGTGGAAATCGATGCAGCGTACGTAAACGGGCATGTACGGCCTGCTAACCGCATCGAGAACCGCGTAGACCGTCGTTTGAAGGAAAACCAAGACCCAATGAAACGTGCGGTACTGGTGCTGCGAGAGCGTAACGAAGTGGAAGGCGAAGGCGGCTACAAGACCGTTACTGCTGTAGCTAAAGCGGAAAACGAAGACTCGGTGTCGGCGTTTGTTGCTCGCCATGTTGAAAAAGGAACCATGATTTCAGCCGATGAAAGCACGGCCTATAACCACCTGCACGCAAAGTTCAAAATGGAGCGCGTTAATCATTCTGTCGAGTACATGGGCAAGAACGGTGAGAACACGAATCAGGCTGAGTCGTTCTTCTCACGGTTTCGCCGTATGCAGATCGGTCAGGTTCACAGCTTCGGCAATCTGTACCTGAACAGATATGCGAATGAGGCGGCTTATCGGGAAGATACTCGCCGCCAGTCAAACGGTGAGATTTTTGGCAACATCATGAAGCGCTGTGCGACGGCTCATGTGTCGCGTGATTTCTGCGGGTACTGGCAGGGGAACAAGAAGCAGGGTGAGACGCTGATCTGCTAATTTAAACGCAAGCAGAAAAACATAAGATCATGCTTGCACGTGGAAGTGTGGCTATGGTTTAATGCAAGCAACTTTTTAAGTGAACATGCATGCAAATGAGCAAATCAAAGACCAGTGCCGTAAATGGAAAGGCCAAAGGGGGTATTGCACGAGCGAAATCATTAACGCCGGAGAAACGATCGGAGATTGCAAGAAAGGCAGCGAACGCGAGGCATCAGGCGAATAAAGGGCTAGAGGCAATTCGGAAAGGGGATTTTAGGGAGGACTTCGGAATTGACGCGGAATGCTATGTGCTCAATGACGACAAAAAAACAGCTGTAATTGGGCAGCGAGGCATGGCAGCTGCGCTTGGCAGTAAAAGTAACAGCGGCATGGCGCTAAAAAACCTCGTAAAGTCAAAAGCTATAAGCAACTCATCCTTGGGCGATGAAATACAAAAAAAGATTGATAAGCCATTGATATTTAAAGGGCTGTCCATGGGTCAAAATATGCCGCCTCCGCGCCCTGTTCACGGTTACGACGTTACCCTCTTGATTGATATATGCAACGCCCTGATAGAGGCAAAGCAATCAGGAACTTTAACTAAATCACAGGAAGCTCTTGCGAATCAAGCAAGTGTAATTCTTTCTGCTTCCGCTAAGTCTGGAATTCAAGGGCTTGTTTACAAGCTGGCAGGATATGACGCAACACGCGAGGAAGTTGTTGCTGCATTTAAGGCATTTGTTCGGGAGGAGGCAAAAAAATATGAAAGTGAATTCCCCGTCGAACTATATGAGGAGTGGGCGCGGCTATACGGTCATCGACTTCAACGATCATGGAAAGACATGCACCTGACCATCGATCATATATACACGCCTTTGGCGAAAAGCGAAGGCAAGTTGCTTGAGCTTCTAAGGGAAGCCAAATCTCAAGGCGGTAATAGGAACAAAAAATTATTTCAATTTCTTAGCGAGATAGGGGCAAGATCACTACGAATGCAGCTTGGTCGTGTTCTAGAAATGGCCGAGTCATCACCCGACCAGTTTACCTATGAAGCCAAGGTCGCTGAGAGGTTTGGTGACGGACAGAAGAGCATCACTTTTCCCTATTAACTTACATTGAGAATCAAGACAGTCAAAGCGGTGTTGGGCTAAAACTGCTCCACTGCCGCTAATTTGAGGCAGTGCCGTTGACTCGTGCCGGAATCTAAATCAAACGCCACGAACAAGCGTCGCCATTGCGCGATGCTCTGTCAACAACTCCACGACGCGCCAACCCCTTCAACACATTAACCACCGTCCGCTGAACACCATCCAGCCCCAGACCATCCAACTCTAGCCCCTTAATCCTAACAATCTCCGCGGTGATCACTTTCGTCGCCATCGGCTCACCAGCCTCCCGCAAAACATCCAGCACCAACCGGCTGCATTCCCCTTGCTTGAAATGTTCCGATCTGAGCTTACGGCGTATGGCTTTGATCTGATACAGGCGGCAGTTCGGCTCAAACAGCTTGATCGACTGCCCTTTGGCCTCTATCGCTTGCTGAATGCGCTCTACGGCCTGCTGGTGGTAAAATAGACACCCTTCAAACGGGCGTGTTTTTCCTTGGGTGCAGACACCACATG
>CALKXZ010000473.1 GCA_938003775.1 uncultured Granulosicoccus sp.
ACCATGATCTACGTGGCCTATTGTGCCTACGTTGACATGGGGTTTGTTTCGTTCGAATTTTTCCTTAGACACTTCAGTTCTGGCCTCGTTGTCGGTTGATCGCCCTTGCGATCGGTTAATTCCCGTCTTTGATCACTTAATTGATCGCATCTGGGATGCGGATGATACAGTAGTTAGGTCTACATTTTTGGCTAACGATGCAGGACTGCATCAACCACCGCCTGAGGTGGTACTTCATAACTCTCAAATTCCATTGAGTAAACCGCTCTGCCCTGCGTGGCAGATCGTAAATCGGTGGAGTAACCGAACATTTGCGCCAGAGGCACCTGTGCTCGGATAACCTTGCCGCCTGGTTGCTCGTCCATACCCACGACGACACCCCGGCGACGGTTCAGATCTCCCATTACATCACCCATGTACTCCTCAGGGGTGACCACTTCAACTTTCATGACAGGTTCCAGCAGTGTCGGGCTAGCTTGGCTAGCACCGTTCCTGAAACCCATTGAGCCCGCTATTTTAAACGCAATTTCATTGGAATCGACATCATGATAGGACCCGTCATACAGGGTCACACGCATATCAACCATTGGATAACCACCCAGTGCGCCATTGGCCAAGGCATCTTCCACACCTTTTTGAACCGCCGGAATATATTCCTTTGGAATGGTTCCACCAACAATTTCACTAATAAATTCGAACCCGGCACCACGCTCAAGCGGCTCCATTCGCAGCAGAACATGCCCATACTGACCTGTGCCACCGGTTTGCCGTACAAATTTCCCCTCGGCCTCCACCGCTTTCTGGATCGTTTCGCGATAGGACACCTGAGGCTTGCCCACATTGGCTTCTACGTTGAACTCGCGTTTCATACGATCAACAATGATATCCAGGTGCAGTTCACCCATACCGCTGATAATGGTTTGACCAGAATCTTCATCAGTGCGCACTCTGAACGACGGATCTTCCTTCGCCAGACGACCTAATGCCGCAGCCATTTTTTCCTGATCAGCTAGCGTTCTGGGTTCCACAGCAACCGCGATAACCGGCTCAGGAAACTCCATTCGCTCTAAGGCAATGGCATGCTTTTGCTCACACAGCGTGTCGCCGGTGCCGACCTCCTTTAGTCCCACAGCAGCAGCAATATCGCCAGCCCGAACCTCTTTAATTTCTTCCCGGTTGTTAGCGTGCATTTGCAAGAGTCGTCCGATACGTTCTCTTTTGCCGCGTAGCGGGTTGAATACCATGTCACCGGTTTTCACGACACCGGAATAAACCCGTAAAAAAGCCAGTGAACCAACATAGCTGTCATTAGCAATCTTGAATACCAGCGCTGAAAACGGCGCATCATCATTGGCTGCCCGTTCACCCAGGGACTCGTCCGGCAGAACACCGCTAACCGGCGGCACATCATTGGGCGCTGGTAAATAATCAATAATAGCGTCGAGCAGCGACTGTACACCTTTGTTCTTAAACGCAGAACCACACAAAACAGGCACCACTTCATTGGCTAGCGTGCGCGCTCGTAGCCCACGGCGTATATCGTCTTCGGACAGTTCGCCTGTCTCCAGGTACTGATCCATCAATGCGTCATCGGCTTCAGCGGCAGCCTCTGTCAAATTTTCTCGAGCACTGGTGGTAGCTTCAGCCAAATGCGCAGGAATTTCACCAACTGTGAACGTCAGACCCTGATCGGTGTCATTCCACTCAATGGACGTCATGCTTATGAGATCAACAACACCAGCAAAGCCCTCTTCAGCACCCAGAGGCATCTGTATAGGGACAGGATTGGCACCCAGGCGCTCGCGAATTTGAGAAACAACGCGGTCGAAATCTGATCCAACCCGATCCATTTTGTTGACGAAGGCAACGCGCGGCACGGCGTACTTGTTCGCTTGCCGCCAAACAGTTTCGGACTGTGGCTCTACACCGCCTACTGAGTCAAACACCGCGACGGCACCGTCCAACACTCTTAACGAGCGTTCCACTTCGATGGTGAAGTCGACGTGGCCTGGGGTATCGATAATATTAATACGGTGTTGCTCACGCGCACCATCCATACCCGCCCAAAAACAGGTCGTGGCAGCTGAGGTAATTGTTATACCCCGTTCCTGCTCTTGCGCCATCCAGTCCATTGTGGCGGAGCCATGATGAACCTCACCGATCTTGTGAGAGACACCGGTATAAAAAAGTATGCGCTCTGTGGTGGTGGTCTTGCCAGCATCAATATGCGCCATGATGCCGACATTACGATAGAGCGTTAAGGGCGTGATGCGTGCCACCGGCAGTAGTCCAGATCCTAAAAAAGCATCACACCAACGCGCTTACCAGCGGTAGTGAGAAAACGCCTTGTTGGCTTCAGCCATACGATGAACATCATCGCGTTTTTTCACAGCCGTTCCTCTTTTCTCAGCGGCATCGCTTAGCTCACCCGCCAGCTTGAGCATCATGGATTTCTCGCCACGTTTACGCGCTGCGTCTATGATCCAGCGCATTGCTAGCGCACTACGTCTAACAGGCCGAACCTCGACAGGTACTTGGTAGGTCGCCCCACCGACACGCCGAGACTTGACCTCTACGGCTGGGCTGACATTTTCCAATGCCAACTCGAGCACGTCGACAGGCTCCGCAGCGCCTTTCTCTTTAATGACATCCAACGCGCCATAAATAACACGCTCGGCCACCGCCTTTTTTCCATCAAGCATCATGATGTTGATGAATTTCGCGAGCCTTACACTGCCGTATTTTGGATCGGGCAGGATATCTCGCTTGGGTGCTTGAACTCGTCTAGACATACTGGCTTAACCTTTCGGGCGCTTGGCGCCGTATTTAGAACGACCCTGGCGACGTGAATCAACGCCCTGAGTATCAAGACTGCCGCGGACTGTGTGATATCGCACACCGGGCAAATCTTTCACTCGGCCTCCGCGAATAAGAACCACTGAGTGCTCTTGTAGGTTGTGCCCTTCACCGCCGATATATGAAGTTACTTCATAACCGTTGGTCAAGCGGACACGCGCTACTTTGCGCATAGCCGAGTTCGGCTTTTTGGGTGTTGTGGTGTATACCCGTGTACAAACTCCGCGCTTCTGCGGGCAAGCCTGCAAAGCCGGTACATTGGATTTCTCCGCTTTGCGCTTACGCGGCTTGCGGACAAGTTGATTGATCGTCGCCATACAGTGCTGTCGTTAGTCCGGCATGGCCTTTGAAACCATGAGTCGGCAACCTGGACAAACAGTTCCAGGTCAGAAAAAATTCGGGAGTTCTACAACGAGGAGCAGACCAAATATGCATTAGCCTACTATCGAGCTCCGGAATTGTATGACTACGACTGTTGAGTGTCAACCGTTCCAAGTAAAAATCAGCCTATTCCAGGCATCGCTGGGCTGATGTTTGCGTCAGCTGAAACGTCTTCCCCAACAGAAGGTCTGCCTGTGTACAACGTAGGAATATCTATCTACACTGCATAGTGTACTTTTGGTAACAGATGAACGGAATACACGGCACTTGCACCCGACCTCCAACTAATAGTGAGATGCGCTTATCAAATTGACACAAAACAGGTGCACTTTTGACGCTTTTGTAACCATCCTACCCACGCCTACAGCCCGCCTGGGGAGTAAGCTTTATCCACACGGAATGCCCTGATACGGATTATCATGCTTCAACATAGACTACAGATGGCTGGTTTAGCCGCGGTGAGCCTGTTCGCAGGGTTACTCTTCTTTGCACTGCTTCGTCCGCAGGGCATCGGCTTGGAATTTTATTTTCCAGTAAAATATTTTCATGATAAGGAGTCATTTGATATGAGCGATATGCTGAATAATTTTCGTTCAATGTACTCGCAAAGAAAACATCTCCAGGAAGAAAAGATCTTCTGATACCATGTTGGCAGGATGGAGAAGATGGTGGCTGGATGATGGAAGGAACCAGCCAAGATGGTTGACGTTTGCTTGTTGAAGATGTAGCACCTGTTGTAGTAGATCAAATGCTTTGTTCAATCATATATCA
>CALKXZ010000474.1 GCA_938003775.1 uncultured Granulosicoccus sp.
GGGTTGCGCGTGTGCCTAAGCGTACTGACATGTTTGCGCGTGCCCAGTTTGGCGATATGGGGCCTGATGTACAGGTAAAAGCCAAGGGTGGATACTACGTGCGAAAAGCAGCGCCATCTTCGGCTCAGCGTCGCGCACTTGGCGCGTTTGTACCTATACAGGATGGTGACGTATACGCTACCGCGCACGAATCTTTAATTAACCCTGCCAGCAATGCACAAGCTATCAAAGCTACCGCGTATTTTCTAGGTGCTGATGCTGTGGGTGTGTCGCGTTGTCCCGATTGGGTCTGGTATTCACATAATGCGATAGGTGACCTTATCGTTCCTACTCACACACATGCGATATCTCTGATCATTGACCAAGGCTATGAAACAATGGAAGGTGCATCCGGTGATGATTGGATATCAGTTGCGCAGTCCATGCGCGCCTACTTGCGATTCTCATTAATTGGTGGTGTGTTGGCAAAGCACATTCGTAACCTGGGGTACAGCGCGCGCTCGCACAGCGTCCTGGATGGTGAAGTGCTGCAACCACCGTTGTTATTGTTAGCGGGATTGGGTGAGGTCAGTCGTATAGGTGAGGTCATACTAAATCCGTTTCTTGGTCCTCGCTTAAAATCAGGTGTAATTACGACCACGTTGCCCATGGCGCATGACAAGCCTATTGATTTTGGTTTGCAACGTTTCTGCGAACAATGCAACAAGTGCGCACGCGAATGCCCTAGTGGTGCGATAACAGCTGGACCGAAACTGATGTTCAACGGCTATGAGATTTACAAATCGGATAGCCAGAAGTGCGCAACCTACAGGCTTTCTACAGAGGGCGGTGCTATGTGCGGACGCTGCATGAAGACGTGCCCTTGGAATTTGGAAGGCTTGTTTGCTGAGCGCGTCTTCCGGTACGCGGCGATGAAAGTGCCAAGCTTTGCACCGGTATTGGCGAAGTTAGATGACGCTGTTGATAATGGCGGACTCAATTTGACCAAAAAATGGTGGTGGGATTTAGAAGTGAATAACAAAGGTGGTTACGCACCCACTACCAAACCATTGAATGAGCGCACGTTGCAGAAGGATCTGCACTTGAAATATGAGGATCAGACTCTGGCCGTTTATCCGGCTAATCTGGCACCGCACCCCTGGCCATATCCGTTTCACATGGACCGAGAGAAAGGTATTGAGGCTTATCAGGCCTTGATTACAGCGGAGGTTTATAAGGTCAAGTTGTTACAAAATAAAATGGATGTATTCCACCATTACAACATTGATGGCGAAGCACCTGTTCTACGCGTAGAGGTATCACGCGTTGAAGTCATGAGCGATACCATTAGCGTATTTGAATTGCGTTCAGTGAATGCAACTCCGCTTCCAGCGTGGGAGGCTGGTGCTCATATTGATGTTGTTGTGGCTCCAGAGTACTTGCGTCCCTATTCGCTGACGGGTGATCCGGCTGATCGCACTCGATACCGTATTGGTGTACAGAAAGAAGTGGACGGACGAGGTGGTTCTCTGCTTATGCACCGCATATTTCAGCCTGGGCGTAAGTTGTTTATCTCGCGGCCGCTCAATCACTTTCCATTGGTTGAGGATGCGCCAGTGTCATACTTGATGGGTGGTGGTATCGGTATTACACCTATGATCGGTATGGCACATCGATTACACGCATTGCGAAAACCTTTTGAATTGCATTACTCAATCAGTTCGCGAAAATCTGCAGGTTTTATTAATGAGTTGTCTACCGTAATGTGGTCATCCTCTGTGACTGTACATGTCAGTGATGAGGGGACGCGCATTGTACTGGACAACATATGGGAGGATACGCCAGCCTCGGCGCAGGTGTACACCTGTGGTCCGGACTCCTACATGCAGGCTGTGCTGAAAGCGGCGCAAGAATCTGGAGTGCCTGAACAATGTTGTCACAGCGAGTATTTCAGCACGCCGGAGACCCCACAGCGTAAGAATCATCCGTTTGTTATTGAGTTGAAACGCTCGGGTGAGGTCTTGTCAGTCCCACCAGACAAGAGCGCCGCAGAGGTGCTTAATGAACAGGGGTACAACATAGACATAAAATGCTCTGACGGGCTGTGTGGCGTTTGTCGATGTTCACTGGTGGAAGGCGAGGTAGAGCACCGTGATTTTGTGCTGTCAGCACAACAACGCAAGCGCTCCATGATCGTGTGCCAATCGCGTGCGGCGGTACGTGATGGACGCGTAGTGCTTGATTTGTAACAGCACTGTAATTCACAGACATCGTTTTCTGTGACGATGAGCAAGGTTTGGCTTGGGTGGTCAGTTAATGTGGAGAGTCAGAACGTTATTAGCGATACCCGGCTTGGGTAGTTGGATCGAATCGTACAGGCCTTAGTGATTGTCGCAAGCACGAAAATGAACAAAGGAATGGTGGCAGGCATGCTGGATGGCAAGATGAAATTGAAGATGGCGATTGTGTTGGTTTGTACCCACCTTCTGTTTGGGTGCGCCTTGGCACCAAGCAAGTCTGTTGAGTCGAAAAATTCGGAACAACTGATAGCCCGAGATATTGTCAATGTGCTGGTTCAAATCAACCAGCTGTCAGCATCTTCTTCAACACTTGCCATCCCCGAGGCGGCATTAAGTAACGATTCATTTCTTGTCACTACTGTCCCGTTAACTTATCAACGAATGATAGCTGATTCGGGTTGATGCGGATTTTCTCAGTCGATCTGCCATGCAACAGATCATGGATGCACCACTTTTCAAACAGATTCATTTGCAAGAGGTTCAGAATCTGCTGCATGGATTTCTTCGATGTTGACAAGAACTTCAAATAGGCGATCAACAGGTAAACACACAGCGCAATCCAGATTTGCGTCATCACGGCGTTCTTGCTAGTGCCCAAGAACGATTTGATTTTCAAGTTCTGTTTTCTCCATTTGAAGAACAGCTCGATTTGCCAACGTGATTTATAGATGGCGGCTATTGTGCTCGCCGCCAGCGAAAAATTGTTGGTTAAAAACTCGTAACGTTTTCCAGTTGCAGCGTCTCGATAGCGAATACGACGCAGTGGGATCGGACAACGCTTATAGGTGGTTACGCCAGTAAATTCGATCGTGTGATCGCTGGAGAGTCCCTTGCTTCGATCGACTTCCCGTCGCTCGACGATGCGCGTCGTAGCGTTAGACTTGAGGCGCGCAACGAAGAAAACACCCTTATCGGAAAGGGTTTTGTACCATTCGTAATCTGTGTATCCACGATCTACTGCAACGATACTTCCCTTTGGGAAATCGACACGCCGCCCCTCGTTCACCTCGTGCACGCGAGCTTCTGTAACCGTCACAAACTCTGGCAGATTGCCATT
>CALKXZ010000475.1 GCA_938003775.1 uncultured Granulosicoccus sp.
ATGGCGGCTCTACATGTGTAGAGAATGGAGTTTGTCTTTGCACCGCACATCATCGTTTGGTGCATGAGGGTGGTTTTCGCATTGAGCGTGTTGATGAACATACATCCACACGGGATGAGCAGTTTATTCGGCAACGAGCCAAGCTAAATACTTCCAATCAGTGTTCAAACATGCAATCTTTAGACGTTCATCATTCAAATAAACAGTCTTCAGTGAACCACCATTCAGACAATCAACCCTCCGACAACCAGTCGTCGGACAATCAATCTTCAGTTAATCATCACTCGGGCAATCAATATTCAGAAAATCAAATAGAAACATTACTGCGAAATAGCCGAGAGTCGTTTGACTATGTGCGTCAGTTATCACCAACGCGATTCCGCTTTCGAATTGTAGATTCGGGTGGGCGTGATATTCGAGATATCCCCCTGGCAGCGGGTGCAGCGACAATATCAAGCCTGGACGGTACCAGGGCAGTTGGAGTCATCTGACAATTTTCACTCTACACGTATATATAAATTGGCGTACTGAGATTTCAACTCTGTTAATTTTGTATACTATTAATTCAGGTTAGCAACGCTAGAAGCCAGAGCAGCCCCGTAAAGTTGGGATCAATAAGTACAGTGTGGAGGTTGCCTCCAATGGTCAACATTCATTAGTGGTGTGCGTAACGCTCACTTTCAGAATAGGTGCGGGTTCAGTTTTTCTATCAGTGACCTCTCAGATTCCCTTATTTAATCTGATTATAGCTTTATTTGATTCGTTGATAGAGATCGCTAGTTGAGTGCGTGTCCAATTAGGCTCTCGGTTAATCATTGAGAATCATTCGTCAGGATGTTGCCATAGCCATACGGCCACCACGGCCATAACCGTCGGCGTCAGTATTTTGATCCAAAGATTAGCCGGACTCAATACGAGCAGCAGGGCGCTCACCGACATCATGACAACAGCCAGTATCTTTGCTTTGCGAGGGACGGCGCGGTTGTCGCGCCAACGTTGTATTATCGGGCCGTGCACAGGGTGTTCGAGTAACCAGCGTTCCAGTTGAGGCCAGCCTTTGCTGCCGGCCCAGGCGGCGAGAATTACGAACGGAACGGTTGGCAATACCGGCAGTACAACGCCCACAGCCGCGATCACCAGACTGATGATTGCGATCGACTTCCAAAGAATAACGTGGAGCGGGTTTATCACACAGAGCTTAGCCAAATCTACTGGTAAAAATGTACCGGCAGTGGATAAGAACCTGCTGCTGGCATCCTCGGTGGCGATCTGATTATCGCGCACCTCCTATGATGCCCTATCCTGATCGATAGACACTATTTTTTTCTCTTAGTGATAGCTGCCTGTTACTGCGACAATGGGTCCATGCTCGCCTGCATGTCAACACACTTAACCATTGCTTGTCCTGCCAGCAACTACCAGCAACTGCCAGTATTGACGCAGGACCATCGCGAATTGTTGCTGCACCGCGCAAATGCACGGAGGCACCATGTGCTCCTGTTACGGGTTCTGAACGTAAGCATTCTTGCGCATGTAAAACCACCAGTTAAGGACGATGCATATTGTGTAGAACACCGCAAAACCATATAGAGCGTATTCCGGTGTCGTCGCTTTGATTTGCTCACCTAAGACTTTTGGGATGATGAACGCGCCATATGCGGCCACAGCAGATGTCCAGCCCAGAACAGGCCCCGCCTGCTCTTTGTTAAACACCACTGCAATAGTTTTAAAGGTTGATCCGTTGCCAATACCTGTCGCAGCGAACAGGATCAGGAATAGGATCAAGAATGGAACGAAATAGTCCTGAGGTGTTGCCGAGCTATAAGCCTGCTTCATGTAATAGGCAACGCCTAGTGCTGATGCGACCATAACGATGGAAATGATTTGTGTGACTTTAGCGCCGCCGATTCTGTCGGCGATCATACCGCCAATAGGACGAATAAGCGCACCAATAAAAGGACCTGTCCAAGCGAACATCAATGCGCTAGGACCGTCCGGGTTAGCAAGGTCATGGCTCATGACGCCATCAACCATCACATGTTGGAAACCAAAGATGACTTTAATAGCTAAGCCGAAGGCGGCAGCAAAACCGATGAATGAACCAAAGGTCATGGTGTAGATAATTGTCATGGCCCAGGTGTGTTTGTTGTTGAAGATTTTATATTGGTGTTTCAAGCTTTCGCCAATAGAGCCCGGGATCATGCGCAGGGCCAGAACCGTCAGAACAATCACAATCGGGAGAACAATCCATTTGGACACCATCATGCCAGAGCCACCAACGTTTTCAGGCAACATCAACCACAAACCAAAAGTTGCAGTAATAAAGCCGATGAGCAACATGCCGATTATTTTGCCAAACGCCGGAATTGGCCCTCTGATATTTGGCGACACATGATCTGCTTTGATATTATTCATACCAAACCACGCCGCAATAACTATGGGGACTAGAATAGCAACCCAGATAAGTCCCGCATTGTGCAGATAGGTTTCTGTACCGGCTGGAATTTTACCAATTAAAGTACCAGACGTTGCTTTGAGGGTCATAGACGTACCGCCAAACATGCCAACTGTCATCACTAACGGGATAAGGATTTGCATGGTGGTGACACCAAAATTTCCGAGCCCCGCATTCATGCCTAAAGAATAGCCTTGAATTTTTTTCGGAAAGAAAAAGGAAATGTTTGACATAGAAGACGCGAAGTTACCACCGCCAAGGCCAGACAATAGCGCCATGATTTGAAACTTCCAGAGCGGCGTATCCGGATTTTGCAATAGGATTCCAGTTCCAAGGGCCGGCAGGATCAACAATGCCGTCGTCAGGAAAATCGTGTTGCGTCCGCCGGCAATTCGAATGAAGAAGGTCGACGGTATACGTAATGTGGCGCCTGTCAGGCCTGCAATCGCTGCCAAGGTAAACAATTGAGATTTTTCAAACGGAAAACCCAGGTTAATCATCTGTACGGTGATAATGCCCCAGTACAGCCAGATGGAGAAACCGCACAGTAAAGCTGGTATGGAAATCCACAGATTACGATTGGCTATAATTTTGCCTTCAGATTCCCATTGAGCATTGTCCTCCGGGTCCCAAATTTTTAAGTCTTTTGCCATTTCCTATTCTCCTAGCGCTTGATCAACGGTTTGATTGAATCCATATCGGCGCCTAAAGCCTCCAGTCGTTTTAAGGCGTGCGCCTCTTTACTGCCAAATACTTTGACTTTCTCAATATCCTCTTCGCTGAGACCAAGGACTGCCAGATGAGCACGCGCAGCATCGAGTCTGTTTTGCGTATAGCCATTGTCAAATCGCTCTTCAGCTTCGATTTCATCTGCCTTAGTAAAGCGAATAAACAAGGCCATGAACGACGCACAGGTCACCAAAGCGCCGAGAATTAAGTAGGAGGTATCCCAACTCAAGTCCCCTTTGAACAAGAACCCGGCAGAGACCGCCCCAACGTTACCGCCAGCGCCGACGACACCGGCAACCGCACCCAATGATTTATTGGAAATAAAAGGCACCACAGAGAAGGTCGCGCCTTCGGACATCTGCGTAAACAAGGAGAAGAATAAGAGTGTCGGGATCGCCAGGAATAAGACACTCATTTGCGAAAACAACATCAAGGCTAAGCCCTCGATGAATAGCGTTATGAATAGCCAGCTAGCTCGGCCTTTCAGACCCCAAATAGACGCAAAGTTATCGCCAAAAACACCGCCAAGGGTCCGCGCAAACAAGTTCATCAAACCAAAGCTTGCGGCCACCATGCCAGCTGTGACAAGGGTTAAACCAAAATAGTCGAACATATAAAGCGCAAGAGTGCCGAAAATTGTAAGTTCGATACCGAAACACGCAGCATAAATAAAGAACAGCAACCAAACGCGGTAGTCTTTAAGTGCTTCTAGAAAGTTCCCGGTAGTATGGCCTGCTGGGGCCATTTTACCTTGCGCTCTAAGTTCTTTATAACTGCCGTCGGGCGCATCCTGTGTAAAAACATAGTAGACAATGCCGGTAACGAGAATCACGATGCCCGCAACACCCATAGACGCACGCCAACCAAAGGCTTCATTGACACCGAAACCCACGACAAAGATAGAGAAAATTATCGGCATGGCAAATTGAGTGACACCGCCGCCTAGATTGCCCCAACCCGCACTGGTCGCGTTGGCTTGTCCAACTACATTCGGAGCAAACATATTGGTTGTATGGTATTGCGTAATCACAAAAGAGCCACCAATTACACCAATCATGACTCTAAAAATTAGAAATGTTGTGTAGTTCTGTGCAAGCCCGATCCCCATCACAGGTAGGGATGCCAAAACCAACAACCAGGTATAGGTGAGCCTTGGTCCATAACGGTCACATAGCCAGCCAATGGCTATGCGCGCGAAAACAGTGACAGAAACTGCCCCAATGATTGTCCAGCCGACTTGCTCCTTAGTCAGTGACAACTCTTCGCGGACAACCGCCATCAGCGGTGCAATGCCGAACCAGGCAAAGAAACACAGAAAAAAAGCAAACCACGTAACGTGGAATGTCCTGATTTGAACCTTGTCGACCCGTAAAAAATCACCCCATAGACTTGTGGCTTTGTTTTGAAATTCCATGATTTACCTTAGAGCCTTTAATGGCACAGAATGCCGTTGCATTTCAAGTGAATGCAAAGACTGTATTGAAAATAAAGAGGGGGTCACTTGACCAAGGTCAAGTGACGCTTAATTCGCAGCCCTTGAGGTAGTTAATAAAAAGTGTTGAGTAGAAAAAATATACCCGATGCTTTTTGCAAACAATCCGGCTGTACCTACAACTTGATTGCATGTATTTACCGATAGTATCCAACGCCTACAACAATGCTATCAACCCCGCCTATATAGGCTGATTTGTTCTCGAGCTCGCTAGTTTGCGGGTAGGCTTGTGTGGAACAGGTTCTGATGTTTCAGTTATTGCACCAGTGGGTCCTTGCTTGCTTCCATGTCAACACCCTCAACCTTTGCTTGTCCTGCCAGTAACTGCAAGTACTGACGCAGAGCGGTAGCGAAACGTTGTCGCTCCAGTGCCTGAGCGACGTTCTGTTGAACATTGTCGTAATCAGGTAGCACACCTGGTTGACGTTCCAGGACTTCAATAACATGCAACCCAAAGCGGCTGTGTACTAACCGCGGTAGCACTCCCACTTCGGATTTACCAAATAGCTCTCGGGCAAATTCTGGTGCGCAATCCTCTCGCTGTAGCCAGCCCAGATCACCACCATCAGCTCCACTGGGGCAATTCGATGTACTACTTGCAACATTGATAAAGCGATCAATCTGTCCGGCAGCATCCTCAGGTGACTCACAACGCAAGTTCAATAAGCACGCTTCGGCCCGCTGGCGTAATGCATTAATATCCACACCCGGTGTCACCGCGAACAGGACATGACGCGCATGCACACGTTCACCGCGTTCAAACTGCTCCAGATGTCCGTCGTAGTAGCGTCGACACGCTGCCTGATCGGGCTCTTGCTGCGCCTTTAATTCGCGTTCAAGTAAAGCCTCTATAGCATCACAGGCGGCTTCACTACCTATGCCAGCTTTTGGTGCAGCATCATTACTGGACAATAAGCCTGCCTGCATTGCCGCCTGACGTAATAGCTCGGTAGAGGCACGTTGGCGCAATTCATCCGGCGACAATGACTCACTGTATTCAACTAATACGACTCCATTGACATGTGGCAGTGGCGCTGACATTGTCGGTGTGGATTCTATACAGGCGCTCATGATTTGTTCTTCGAATTAGGTAGCATCCAGGGCTCTTTGGGCGCTTTGGGTTGGTTCAGCCGGCGTGATCGAACCACTTGCTTGGCGCGAAACGGATAGGCCAGAGTGGCAAAGCCACTCCAGACATGCACCAGTCGACTGAACGGGAACAGCAAAAAGATGGTCATGCCCAATACCAGATGGAATTTATACGGCCAATTAAGACCGTAAAGCAACACATCATTGGGTCTGAATGTAACGATGCGTTGCGCCCATTCAGCCAGCAGTAACATGGCACTGCCATCGGAGTGTGCCAGTGAGAATGGCAGGGTGATGAGCCCGATAACGAGTTGCACCCATAAAATAATCAGAATCATCAAGTCGGTGCGGTGACTAGTCAGACGAATGCGTGGATCAGACAGGCGCCGGTGAATCAGCAGGGTCAAGCCAATGAAGCAGATCACCCCGGCAGCACCGCCAGTATAGATTGCCATCAGTTGCTTGGCCTGTGGGCTGATGAATGGTTCATAGATAAAGTGAGGTGTCAGCAGCCCGACAAAATGGCCAAAAAACAAAAACAGAATGCCAACGTGAAACAGGTTGCTACCCCAGCGCAACTGGCCGGCACGCAGCAGCTGCGATGAATCGCTCTTCCACGTGTATTGATCCCGGTCAAAGCGTGCAAGGCTACCCATTAGGAACACTGCCAGGCAGATATACGGGTAGACGCTGAAAAAGAAGGCGTGCAGGGTGCTCATGAATTCACTCCCTTGTTGGTGTTGGCACTGCTCGGATTAACGGGGCGTGGTATGAAGTTCAAAGGCTGAGCTTGCTCTGATAACGGTAAATCCGTTGCAGCAGTACCCGTCAATCCGACCAGTGGTTCTCCGGGGCGGCCATTAGCCAGTTGTCCGCGGTTTGCTTGCCCACTGATTGAACACCCGTCAAACGCCAGGGGTTCCTCCCACGCCTCATCCAGGTCCTGCTCTGCCGGTACGTCAACGGCTTGCGCCATTTCGCAGGCTAAATCCAGAAGTCCTGCCAGTACGCTGGCATAGGCGCTTTTGCGGCGCAGCAATGCGCTGAAGATGGCGCGATTAATATGGGCGATCTCACCTAAAAAAGCGCGCGCCTCGGTGGGCGGTTGTGTTGATGCATATTGCAGCACCACAGGCAGGTAATCAGGCAGTTCACCATCGTGCAGATACAGTCCGGCTTCCTGGTAGGTTTTAGTTAAGTCGATCATGGCAGGACCTCTATCGCGCGAGTCACCATGCACGTGTTCGAACAAATGCAGGGATGTGCCACGCCCACGATCAAACAATTCAACGTAAGACGATTCGCTGGACAGGCCAGGGCGTTTTTCCAGCCGATCAATCAGATCATTGATTTCGCTAAGTCGTGAGTCGCTCAGAACAGCCTCGTCAATCAATGCTTGTCGTAGTTCGGGCAAGTGCCCGCGTAAGGTCTCATCCGGATAGCTTAATAGATGCGATATCACTCGCAAGGTGCGCCTCATGGGTTTGGCTGTCTTCTGATAGAGACTCATGATGCTGGATTCCAGGGTGCTAACTTGATCGGAATGGTGCGTTTCTTTTCGCTGCCGAAAAGACTGGTTTCGGTGGTACCTTCTGAGCAACCGTTGCCAAAACTGAAGCCACAACCACCGCGAACGTTGAACGCGTTTTCGGCGTATTCACGATGTGCCGACGGGATGACGAAGCGGTCCTCATAGTTGGCGATGGCCATGATTTGATACATGTCCTCGACCATGGCCTGATCCATGCCGACTTGTTCAAGTACGGCATCATTAATCTGTCCATCCACATGCTTGCTGCGTTGAAACGAGCGCATGGCCAGCATCCGCTCTAGCGCTCGAATTACCGGTGCGGTATCGCCTGCGGTTAACAGATTGGCCAGATACTTAACCGGTATGCGTAACTGCTCTACATCGGGAATTTCGCCGCTGCTTTCAATATGACCGGCATTGGCTGCAGCGGTGATCGGTGACAAGGGTGGGACATACCACACCATCGGCATGGTTCGATACTCAGGGTGCAGTGGCAAGGCGACCTTCCAATCCACCGCCATCTTGTAGACCGGGCTACGGCGTGCTGCGGCCATCCAGCCATCGGGTATGCCATCACGTTCTGCCTGCTCAATGACCTCCGGGTCATTGGGATCGAGAAAGATATCCAGCTGCGCCTGGTACAAATCCTTGTCATGCTCGACACTGGCAGCCTCTTCGATACGATCGGCGTCGTATAACATGACACCCAAGTAGCGGATACGGCCGACACACGTTTCCGAGCACACGGTCGGCTCACCGGCTTCAATACGTGGATAGCAGAACGTACACTTCTCGGCCTTACCACTTTTCCAGTTGTAGTAAATTTTCTTGTACGGGCAGCCGCTGACGCACATACGCCAACCCCGGCACTTGTCTTGATCGATCAAGACAATGCCATCCTCTTCACGCTTGTAGATGCTGCCGCTAGGGCACGACGCCACACAGGCAGGGTTCAGACAGTGCTCACAAAGCCGTGGCAGATACATCATGAAGGTGTTTTCAAACTGCCCGTAAATATCTTTCTGAATGTCCTCGAAGTTACTGTCCTTGCTACGCTTAGAGTATTCGCCACCCAGAATCTCCTCCCAGTTAGGACCCCACTCGATCTTTTTCATGCGCTGACCGGTAATCAGGGAACGCGGTCGTGCGGTGGGTGCTGCCTTCATCTCCGGCGCGGTCTGCAGATGCTCATAGTCGAAGGTGTAGGGCTCGTAGTAATCATCGATCTCTGGCATGTGTGGATTAGCAAAGATCTTCATCAGCAACTGCCACTTACCACCTTGGCGTGGTTGTATCGTGCCATTGGCCTTGCGTTGCCAGCCGCCTTTCCACTTCGTCTGGTTTTCCCACTCCTTGGGGTAACCGATACCGGGTTTAGTCTCAACGTTGTTGAACCAGGCGTATTCCACACCGGGTCGACTGGTCCAGACGTTCTTACACGTGACACTGCAAGTATGGCACCCAATGCACTTGTCAAGATTCAGCACCATGCCAATCTGTGCACGAATTTTCATGGGTTCTCTCCCAAAGCCTGGTATACCGGTGCCAGATGATCAGCTCTGGGCGTGTCGAGCCAATCTACTTTGGCCATTTTTCTGACCACCACAAATTCGTCGCGATTGGTACCGATAGTGCCGTAGTAGTTGAAGCCATAACTGAACTGTGCGTAACCACCGATCATGTGCGTGGGTTTGAGCACGGTGCGCGTCACCGAGTTGTGAATGCCACCGCGTGTCCCGGTAATTTCGGCACCTGGTGTGTTGATGATCTTCTCCTGTGCGTGATACATCATCACCAGGCCAGGGTTAATTCGTTGACTGACTACCGCGCGGGCGGCGATTGCGCCATTGACGTTGAACAGTTCCACCCAGTCGTTGTCGACGATATCGGCCTTGCGAGCGTCTTCCTCACTGAGCCAGATAACCGGGCCACCACGATTGAGTGTCAACATCATCAGATTGTCAGAGTAGGTGCTGTGAATTCCCCACTTCTGATGTGGGGTGATGAAGTTTAGTAATACCTCCGGGTTGCCATTACTGCGCTGGTTGTGCATGGTCCCTGTTGTTTTCAAGTCAACCGGAGGTCGGTAGCTTGTCAACGACTCGCCAAAGGCAATCATCCAGGGATGATCAAGATAAAACTGTTGCCGGCCGGTCAGTGTGCGCCAGGGGATCAGTTCATGCACGTTGGTATAGCCTGCGTTGTAGCTGACCGATTCACTTTCAATACCGCTCCAGGTGGGGCTACTGATAATTTTTCGTGGCTGTGCCTGGATGTCGCGAAAACGAATTTTTTCATCTTCGCGATGAATTGCCAGATGCGTGTGATCGCGCCCGGTGATTTTACCCAGCGCCTCCCAGGCCTTAACGGCTACATGCCCATTGGTCTCGGGAGCAAGACTCATGATGACCTCACAGGCGTCTATATCGGTGTCGATGCATGGCATGCCTTGACTAACACCTTCATCGCGCTCAACGCCGTTGAGTTGACCCAGTTGTGTAACTTCGGTTTCAGTATTCCACGCAATGCCCTTACCGCCATTGCCTGCCTTGTTCATCAACGGGCCAAGGGCTGTGAAGCGTTTGTAGGTGTTGGGATAATCACGCTCGACCACAGTGATCTGTGGTGCGCTCTTACCAGGGATCAATTCGCACTCGCCCTTTTTCCACTCTTTCACATCAAAGGGCTGTGCAAGCTCTGCCGGTGTGTCGTGCATCAGCGGCGTTAGAACCACTTCCTTCTCCACACCCAGATGCCCCACGCAGACTTCACTGAATTTCCTGGCAAACCCTTTGTAGATATCCCAGTCACTGCGCGACTGCCAAACCGGATCAACAGCGGTTGATAACGGATGAATGAACGGGTGCATATCGCTGGTGTTTAGATCGTTTTTCTCGTACCAGCTGGCGGTGGGCAATACAATATCGCTGTACAGGCACGTGGTACTCATGCGGAAGTCCAGTGTGACCAGTAAATCCAGTTTCCCTTCAGGGGCTTTGTCATGCCAGACGACCTCATCGGGCTTGGCATCATCGACACCCAGGTCCTTACCCTGTACACCGTTCTCGGTACCGAGCAGGTGCTTGCAAAAATACTCGTGGCCTTTACCGCTGGACCCCATCAGGTTGGAGCGCCAGACAAACATGTTGCGCGGCCAGTTCTCAGGTGCGTCCGGATCTTCGCAGCTCATCTGCAATGAGCCGTCGGTCAGTGCCCTTGCGACATAGTCGGCTGCACTAACACCTGCCTCTGCAGCATCGTTGGCGACCTTGATCGGATTGGTTTTTAGCTGTGGTGAACTGGGTAACCAACCCATACGTTCGGCGCGCACGTTGTAGTCAATCATGCTGCCGCCGTAAACGCTCTTGTCGGCGGTTGGGGACACGATATCTTCCAGTCCCAGTTTTTCGTAGCGCCATTGGTCGGTATGAGCGTAGAAGTAACTGGTACTGTTCTGCTGGCGCGGTGGCCGTATCCAGTCCAGCGCAAAGGCCAGTGCTGTCCAACCGGTCTGTGGACGCAGTTTTTCCTGACCGACATAGTGCGACCAGCCACCGCCACTCTTGCCAATGCAACCGCACATCATCAACAGATTAATGATGCCGCGGTAGTTCATGTCCGCGTGATACCAGTGGTTGACACCGGCACCCAGAATCACCATAGACCTGCCTTCTGTCTTGTGTGCGTTCTCGGCAAATTCACGTGCAACCGTGATGATCTGATCGGCGGACACACCGGTTATAGTCTCGGCCCAAGCCGGGGTATAGGCGGCGTTGTCTTCATAGTTTGCGGCACCTGAACCCAGTTCGCGATCAATGCCGTACTGCGCCACTTGCAGATCAAATACGGTCGTGACGAAAACCTCTCGGCTCTCGCTGTTATTGCCAATGGTTAAACGTGTGGCCGGTACGCGAACATGGTTGACATCACCATTTTGGGCGTTGGCCGTAAAGTGCGGTGCTTCAACACCACCGAAGTAGGGCAGACCAACATCCACAATGTCAGGGGTTGTCTCGGTATCTTCAAGTAATGAGAGTCGCAGCGTCACGTCAGTGTCAGAGTGAGCGTTTTTGTTTTCCAGGTTCCAGCGTCCGGTGTCGCTGCGATCTTCCGGCCCCCAACGAAAACCTATTGATCCGTTTGGCAGAACCATATTACCGTCCGTATCCATGGCCAGTGTTTTCCAGTCGGCGTTGTTCATCTCGCCGAACTCGGTGGTGCGGTCACTGGCACGCAAGTATCGATCAGGTGCCAGAGTTGTATTACCGTCTTCAAGCGTGTGTTGCTTGAGCATCACCAGCATTGGTAGATCAGTGTAGCGGCGTGCATAGTTGTCGAAGTAGGGACTGCGCTGCTTGAAGTAGAACTCATTTAGCGCTACGTGCCCCATGGCCATAGCCAGGGCTGCATCCGTTCCCTGTTTCGGGTGTAACCAGATATCGGAGAGTTTGGACACCTCAGCATAATCGGGCGTGATAGCCACGGTTTTGGTGCCCTTGTAGCGCACTTCGGTAAAGAAGTGAGCATCAGGTGTTCGGGTCTGCGGTACGTTAGAGCCCCAGGCGATAATGTAGCTGCTGTTGTACCAGTCAGCCGATTCAGGCACGTCGGTCTGCTCGCCCCAGATTTGCGGACTGGCAGGAGGCAAGTCACAATACCAGTCATAGAAGCTCATGCAAGTGCCGCCCAGCAGGCTCAGGTAGCGCGACCCTGCTGCATAGCTGACCATGCTCATGGCCGGTATTGGGCTGAAACCGACAAGACGATCAGAACCGTGTTTCTTGATCGTGTAGATGTTGGCGGAGACAATGAGCTCGTTGACCTCATCCCAGCTGCTACGAACGAAACCGCCCATGCCACGTACCTTCTGGTAGTCGCGTCGTGCTTCGTCATCTTCCACAATACTGGCCCACGCATCCACTGAGTTGTCACAGGCTTTCAAGGCGGCGCGCCAGCGTTTCATTAACCGCCCACGCACCATGGGGTACTTCACGCGGTTCGCGCTGTACAGATACCAGGAGTAGCTTGCGCCACGTGAGCAACCGCGCGGTTCATGATTGGGCATGTCCCAACGTGTGCGGGGGTAATCGGTTTGCTGTGTTTCCCAGGTCACGATGCCGCCTTTGACATAGATCTTCCAGGAGCATGAGCCGGTACAGTTTACGCCGTGAGTGCTGCGCACAATCTTGTCGTGTGCCCAACGATCACGGTAGGCGTCTTCCCAGGTGCGATCCTCGCCAGTCGTCACACCATGACCGTTAGAGAAACTTTCGGTGGCGTGTTTAAAATGCGTAAGCCTGTCCAGAAAATGACTCATGTTTTTTCCTGATGATTGTTCATGGTGGATTGGTACCAAATGCCATTGACGCTCTGCCACCGCGACGTGCCGCTGATGATCAGCATCGTGCTCATGCCATGAAATTGTTTGTATTGCACTGGAGTGACTTCAGTAGGGTGCCAGGGGATTGCTCGGGGCTCGAATTTGTACTCATAATCAATTGTTTTTTTTGGACGCGAACCAAGCTCGCCTGCTGCTCGCGCATTTATCCTTGCAGAGAATTAAGAGCGGCTTAAATACTAGGGCCAAGGTTCAGAATCAAGATTGATCTGCATCAACTGACGTGATTGCTCCTACACGATCAGCGGGTAAAAAAACTCAGCTTTTCACGGACTAAATTGAGCGAGTCGCCGTGATCTCATCCGCCAATGTCATGAACCGATCTATCAATGTGTTCTTGCGACGCTCGTGCAAGCACACAATTGCTTCCTGCATAGTCAGATGCTTGTCCTGTATTGGAATTTTGTGTAGCGATTCGCTGGCAATGAATTCAGCTTCCGACACAATGCCTACGCCGCCATCGTGTGCAACAATCTGATGCACAGCTTCGCGCCCTTCAGCTTCAATGCTGGCATTGAGTATCAGGCCAGCAGCATGTGCCCGTTCTTCGAGTTTGGCGCGGGTACGTGAGCCGCTCTCACGAAGTACCAATGGCCATTGCACCAGCTTTTTCAGTGTGACTGATTTGACCTTGCCGTAAATGCTGTCACTATGGGCAAATGCGATGATGGGTGTTGATTCCAGTTTTACCACATCGTGTTTGTTGTCCAGTGGTGCATTGCCCAGCACACCAATGTCGGCTTCATAACGATTCAGCTGCTCAATCACTTGCTCAGAATTGCCAGTGCTGACAACGATAAATACCTTCGGAAACTCGCGGCGAAAACGAGCCAATACCGGGGTCATATGATGGGCTGAATCCGCAACTATGCGCAAGCTGCCTTGTCGCTGATCGCGCGATTCACTCAGGTACTCCAACGCTAAGCGTTCGACTTCAAATAAGCGGTAGGTGATCTCCAACAAGGATTGCCCTGCAGGCGTGACGCTGACCCGTTTTTTCTTCCGATCAAACAGCTTTATATCGTATTCAAGCTCCAGTTTACGTACTTGATCCGAGATAGCTGGCTGTGTGAGGTGCAATATTTCGGCGGCACGCGAAAATCCACCGTGAACAGCGACATGATGAAAAGCACGGAGTTGAACAAAACGCATCGTCTTTCCTCAACAGGCGCTGGTAATACAGCGCTGCGTAACCCTGTAGACGCTATGTATCGATTAAACTAATGAAAATATCTTAAATATCGATTATACATATGATTCACAGGCCGTTAATATGCGCCTGCAGCTTGTAGCTGAGTGCTCGATCATTCCTTAAGTCCCTGCTAAAGGCACCGAATCCTGTGTCCAACCCATCGTCTGTTTCACCCGATCAATCATCAGTTGATACGCTCAAGACTGTTAATTCCGGGGCTGATTGCCTGGCCAAGCCGCAGCTGGGTGAGCCGTATCTGCTCACACCTGGTCCGTTAACCACCGCTTTTTCAGTCAAGCAGGCCATGCTGCGAGACTGGGGTTCCTGGGATGATGATTTTCGCACCATGACCCGCGATATCCGTACCCAATTGCTATCTATGATTGATGACGCTGATCAACAGTTTGATTGTGTGCCGATGCAGGGTAGTGGCTCGTTTGCTGTCGAGGCCATGCTGGGCACCTTCCTGCCGCGCACGGGCAAGGCGTTGGTACTGGCAAACGGCGCTTATGGTCAACGCACTGCCAGGACATTGTCTTATTTGGGTCGCGAGCACACGGTTATTGATAAGGGTGACTACTTGCCGCCGCGCGGTTTTGAGATTGCGCAGGCGCTGCGTGCTGATCCCGCTATCACGCATGTTGTCGCTATTCATTGCGAAACCAGCTCGGGAATATTGAATCCGCTGGCTGAGATTGCACAGGCAACAGCGGATGCAGGCTGCAAACTCCTGATTGACAGCATGAGCGCTTTTGGTGCGTTACCCTTATCCAGTAGCGACCTTACGTTCGACGCCGTTGTGTCATCGGCTAACAAGTGTATCGAGGGGGTTCCAGGGTTTGGGTTCGTGCTGGCACGTCAGTGTGCCCTGGAAGAGGCTAAAGGGAATTGTCATTCATTGAGTCTTGATTTACAGGATCAATGGGCCGTCATGGAGAAGACTGGCCAATGGCGATTTACACCGCCGACCCATACGGTAGCGGCGTTTATTGAAGCGTTACGATTACATAAAAGTGAGGGCGGCGTTAGCGCACGTGGCGCTCGTTACCAGGCTAATCGAGATGTCCTGGTCGCTGGCATGCGTGAACTGGGTTTTGAGACGCTACTGCAAGATCATTGGTTGTCACCCATTATTGTGACATTTTTTAATCCGGCCGACCCGAACTATGATTTTTCGACCTTCTATGAGCTAATGAAGCAGCAAGGATTTATTATTTACCCAGGCAAGCTGACCGTTGTAGACAGTTTTCGTATTGGCTGCATCGGTCAGATCGATACACACGTCATGCGCCAGGTTGTTAAAGCCGTTGCTCATTCGCTTGAAACAATGGGTGTGACCAGTGCCAAACCACCCGCTTCAGCGTTTGCGGAGCGTGAGAAACTCAATGGCTGATTCTATAGCGTGTGTCAACGCCTGACGCAACACCAGAACGAGTGCATTCAAATTCATCAGACCAGTAACCGCCGGAAACTACTATTTACATGCCTACAGAACTGTCCGTAAACGATCGAAACTATCCGGTTCCACCGGTTTGTGCCATCGCCATATGCCTGGATGGGTGCGAACCCGCCTATCTGGATGCAGCTATTGATGCCGGTCTAATGCCTACGCTTAAGCGCATTCGGCAACAAGGCACAGATCGGCTTGCCAATAGCGTCATTCCCAGCTTTACCAATCCGAACAATATGTCTATTGCTACGGGACGACCACCGGCGGTACACGGTATCTGTGGCAATTTTTTGTACGACCCAGACACCGGCGAAGAGGTCATGATGAATGATCCTAAGTTTTTACGTGCGCCGACCATCTTTAGTACGTTCTATAACAACGGTCAGCGTGTGGCAATTGTGACAGCCAAAGACAAACTGCGAGCGTTGCTGGCGGACGGCTTGTCTTTTGATGATGATCGTGCCATCTGTTTCTCTTCAGAACGTGCCGATCAGACAACCCAGTCAGTACACGGCATTGACAATGCCTCAGCCTGGCTTGGCACGCCTGTGCCTGAGGTGTACTCAGCCGAATTATCTGAGTTTGTGTTTGCCGCTGGTGTAAAGTTGCTAAAGGAATTCAAACCCGACATCATGTACCTGACCACCACCGATTATATTCAACATAAACATGCGCCAGGTGATCCCGTAGCCAATGCGTTTTACGCAAATTTTGACCGGTATTTAGCGGAACTTGACGCAACAGGTGCGGCTATTGTCATCACGGCAGATCATGGTATGAAACCAAAACATCATGCTGATGGCTCTCCTCAAGTAGTCTATGTGCAGGATTTACTGGATGATTGGCTGGGCAAGGGCAAAGCCCGATTGATCCTACCCATCACCGACCCATACGTGGTGCATCACGGTGCCTTAGGCTCGTTTGGCACCGCCTACTTACCAGCGGATACTGATGAGAACGACGTCATTGCCCGATTATTGGCCATTGACGGGATTGACGTCGTGCTCAATAAATCACAAGCATGCTCCAGATACGATCTGCCCGCAGATCGAATTGGCGATATCATTATTATTACCGGTGAAAATATGACGGTAGGTACCAGTGAAGACCGACATGACTTGGCAGCGCTGGATGTACCGCTGCGATCTCACGGTGGTTTGCACGAGCAGCGCGTGCCATTTATTGTCAACCGTCCAATGAGTTCACTACCAGCAGCCCCCGAGCTGAGAAATTTTGATGTTTTAAATGTTGCCTGTCGTGCTGCGACACAACTTATCTGATTGCTGAACTAACAACGATACCCGTTACTCATGAATGGTTTAAACCACACCGTTATTAAAGAGGCTATGCGCATTGGAGGACGTAAAGTCCATACCGATGATGTGATAGAAGTACGATACCCCTACACCAATGAAGTCATTGGCACTGTCCCTGCCGGTGGGGCTGAGCACGCCAGAGAAGCCTTCGAGATTGCAGCCAGTTATCGGCCACGTTTGAGCCGTTATGAGCGTCAACAGATTCTGTTTAAAACAGCGGAACTGATTCGTGAACGACGCGAGCAGATTGCCCATACGCTAACCCTTGAATTGGGCATTTGTCACCAACATGCCTTGTATGAAACCGGTCGTTCCTATGACGTATTCATGCTAACCGGACAACTGGCAATTCTTGATGATGGTCAGATTTTTTCCTGCGATCTAACCCCGCATGGCAAAGATAGAAAAATATTCACCAAGCGGGAGCCGGTACGCTCGATATCGGCCATTACAACGTTTAATCATCCGTTGAATATGGTGGCACATAAAATTGCGCCATCCATTGCCACCAACAATTGCATGGTTTGTAAACCGACCGAACTCACACCGCTGACCGCCATAACGCTTGCCGATATTCTGTATGAAGCCGGACTGCCTGCCGAGATGTTCCAGATAGTGACCGGAATGCCTGCTGATATTGGTGAGGAGATGGTGATCAACGATCACATCGAAATTATTACATTCACTGGTGGCGTGCCAGTGGGCAAAATTATCGCTGGCAAGGGAGCCTATAAACGTCAAGCACTGGAGCTGGGTGGTAACGACCCGTTGATCGTATTAAATGATCTCTCTGATGCTGATCTGGACAAGGCCGCCACGATAGCCGTGGCGGGTGCGACGGGCAATTCGGGCCAACGCTGCACGGCGGTAAAGCGAATATTGGCGCAGGAATCTGTCGCCGATAAGTTGGTAACACGAATTCTGGAGCGTGCCAAGGCAATGAAATTTGGCGACCCTCAAGACCCTGAGACTGAGCTAGGTTGTGTTATCCACGACAAGGCGGCAGAAACCTTTGAGGATCGCGTGCATGCGGCGGAAAAACTCGGGGCCAAAATTATTTATCATCCTGGTCGGC
This sequence comes from uncultured Granulosicoccus sp., assembly GCA_938003775.1. Taxonomy (GTDB): domain Bacteria; phylum Pseudomonadota; class Gammaproteobacteria; order Granulosicoccales; family Granulosicoccaceae; genus Granulosicoccus. The sequence continues at coordinate 17,728 of CALKXZ010000475.1, forward strand.
AGGGTGCGTTGTTACCACCGATCACTGTGGATCATGTTGCGCATGAATGCGAGCTGGTGATGGAAGAGACGTTTGGTCCAATCGTGCCAATTGTTCGAGTCCCCGATAACGATGACGCCGTGATGAGTATTTCTAACGCCACTGAGTTTGGCCTGTCTGCCGGTGTGTGTACGAATGATCTGCATCGTGCAACCGCTTTTATTGAAGGGCTGGATGTGGGTACTGTGAATATCTGGGAGCAACCGGGCTACCGAATTGAAATGTCACCGTTTGGCGGTATCAAAAATTCTGGTAACGGGGTGAAAGAGGGTGCCTTGGAGGCCATGAAGTTTTTCACTAATGTGAAAACCTATTCTCTACCGTGGCCCCGATAGCGCATTGTTGTTCGTCCATAACAAACACCTCAAGGCCGTGTAATGACCGAGCTAGATTCACGGCCCGTTCAGGAACCCTGACATGCAGGTAAAACCGGTACCGGGGGAGAGCGAAGTCAATTTGTCCTGGCGTCGACAAGCCTGGGCTGATCGCAATCACGATGCGGGTGCACGCCAAGCGTTGCGAGATGATGCGGCGGTATTTCTACATCAATCGGTATCCACGCCGTGCTTGTCCAATATTGTTAAAGCTGAAGGCGCGTATATCGAAGATACGCAAGGTCGTCGGTATCTGGATTTTCACGGTAACAATGTGCACCACATTGGCTATGGTCATCCTGAGCTGAAAGCCGCCATTACTCGGCAAATGGATGAATTACCGTTTGCACCAAGACGATTCGCTTGCGAGCCAGCCACACGCCTAGCTCAGAAGCTGGTTACGATTGCACCCGGAAATTTATCCAAAGTGTTGTTTACCACGGGCGGTTCGTCGGCGGTTGAAGTTGCGATGAAGCTGGCGCGCGCGGCAACCGGTAGACACAAGACCATCTCGTTCTGGGATGCTTTTCATGGCGCCGGTTTTGGTGCGGCGTCTATTAGTGGAGAGCAGATGTTTCGCTCGCACGCCATCGGTCCGTTGCTATCAGGTGCGCAACAGGTCGCCCCGTTTGCCTGCTACAGATGCCCCTATGGGTACCCGGACCAGAACGGTCAACCACAGCTTGAGCTTTGCAAACTCACGTGCGCCAGTTTTGTGCGCTATGTGCTGGAGAAAGAGGGTGATGTTGCGGCTGTGATTGCTGAGCCCGCTCGTGCGGTTCCTTACATACCGCCACCGGGCTTCTGGACAGCCGTGCGTCAGGCCTGCAACGACCATGGTGCCTTATTGATTTTTGACGAGATACCAACAGGGTTAGGCAAGACCGGTAAAATGTTTGCCTGCGATCACGATGCCGTAGTACCGGATATACTGGTTATGGGGAAGGCGTTGGGTGGTGGCATCATGCCATTGGCAGCGGTGCTAACAACACCTGAATTAGATGTCGGGGCGCAATATGCGTTTGGTCACTATACGCATGAGAAAAACCCAGTGTCCGCGATTGCCGGGCTGACCACCATAGACATCATTGAGCGAGAAGCATTAGTTGCCAATGCCGATCGACTCGGTGACATTGCATTGTCACGCTTGCGCGATATGCAACAGCGCCATTGGGTGATTGGTGATGTACGTGGACGAGGCCTGTTGTTTGGCGTGGAGCTGGTGCTTGATCCAACGACCAAAGAGCCTGCCAATGATCTGGCCGAAGCGGTGTTGTACCGATGTCTTGATCGGGGATTGTCGTTCAAACTTTCGCTGGGCAATACCTTAAGTTTTACCCCACCACTGATTTTGAACACGGAGCAGCTTGAATTTGCGCTGCAGGTGATCGAAGAATCGTTGATGGATGAGTGTCGCCTGGCAGGACTGACCTGATGCCAGAGTCCGCCGCTACGGTTGATAGCTCTTGTTCCCGTAAAGAGCGTGTTTAGAGCATCCTTACAGGGTTTTCGAATTGTTCGTACGGATTCGGAAATCGCCTGTCCAGAGATCGATAAGACATTCATCACAGCGGGGGCACAGCTTGTATTATTGCCTGGAACGATCACAGAGGCTGAACTTATCGAGGCCGCGCGCGATGCTGATTTGCTGTTGATGTGCTACACGCCAGTGACCGCGAACGTGATCGACCAGGCGACACGATTGCGCGGCATTGTGAAGTACGGTGTGGGTATTGATGCGATTGATATTGACGCCGCAATACGACGCGGTATTCCAACCGTCAACGTACCGGCCTATGCCGAGCAAACAGTGGCCGAGGGCGCCTGTTGTCTGATGCTCTCGTTACTCAAGCGTTTGTTACCCATTCATCTGGCCGTGCAGCGCGATGGCTGGATAGATCCAACGCGTCGTTGGCTGGGTAGTGATACCCACGGAAAATGCGTTGCCGTGATAGGCATGGGCCGAATCGGACAAGCCTTTGCCCGGATGGCTGGGGCAGGCTTTGGCGCCAGAGTAATCGGATTCGACCCCGCCGTAAGTCGCCAACAAATGAACACGGTAGGTGTTGAAAAATTTGATGATCTGCACGTGCTACTGGCACAGGCTGATATCGTATCTCTGCACTGTGTCCTCAACCCGTCCACACGAAGCATGATCGGTGTAGCAGAATTCGGGGCTATGCAACGTCAGCCTGTGTTCATTAACGTGTCACGCGGTGCCCTGGTCGACGAACCGGCATTGGTGGCAGCGTTAGATTCAGGGCAAATCTGCGCAGCCGGACTGGATGTATATTGCAGCGAACCACTTCATCGTCAGAATCATCCGCTAGCCACCTTGTTTGATCGTGAAAACGTCATTCTGTTGCCACACATGACGTTCTACACGGTCGATGCCATGCAGCGGCTTAGCCGGGATACCCTGCAAAGATGTGCCGAATTGCTGGCAGGTGAGCCTGTGAGTATACATTCCACCGATCCACGATTGCTGGCGCAGGATGGCAGGCTCAATGTGCAGCTACAGACCCGCAAGTTATAACCTGATTAAAAATAGTTTCTTGTCATGCACTTGTATTGTTGGCCGGGTAAAAGTAGTGTGGTGAAGAGCGTTAAACGGAATATGGACGCCTGCACCAATAAAACCAGTCCTACCAAACGGAGCAACATAATCGTGAAGCGAATTATTTTATCCACAAGTCTGTGCTTTTTTGCCGGAGCCGCTCTGGCGGATTGTCCACCGGTCACTGTTGCTGACGCCCAGGGCGTGGCGGCCGGTGCTTTTCCACAACAGTATGAGCTGACAGAGTTTCAGGGTCTTGCCAGCTGTGAGCTGTCTTTTGCTGAGAATCCGGATATCGGTGAACTCAATGGTCGTATCCGTGGCAACCCAGAGCTACCTGGCTTGGCTGATCGTATGCCAGAGGAACCGCTGGTTGTCGCGCCTTACGAAGCGATAGGCACCTATGGTGGTACATTCAGAGCCTTGTCCAATGCAACCGAAGCCGGTACCTCAGACTTTTTATCCACCCGTCATGTCAATCTGGTGCGCTATGCCGATGACTTGACCACCATTGTGCCGAATGTGGCCAAATCATGGGAGTGGAACGATGACTTTACCCAATTAACTTTTTCATTGCGCAAAGGGCATAGGTGGTCTGACGGTGCGCCCTTCACCGCTGACGACGTCAAATTTTGGTACGACAACCTGGCGTTAGATTCCAAAGTAATAGAAAGCCCTAAAGATTATGTATTGATAGGCGGCGAACGCATGACAGTGGATGTGATTGATCCACAAACTGTGCAGTTTAATTTACCAGCGCCTAAGCCTGGATTGTTGGCTCACTTTGCCACCTCATTTGCACAAGGGTTTCAGCCAAAGCACTTCTTGGGACAGTATCATCCCGATATAAACCCTGAAGCCGATGCGTTGGCCAAGGCGGCAGGTTTCGACAACGGATTAGAAGTCATTAAGGCCTATTTCGGTAATTCTGACTGGACAGATACACCCACGCCTCTGTTGAACAGCCCAGAGAAGGTTGGTGGTTTACCAGCCGATGTCATGCCGACGCTAGAAAGTCATGTGTATATCACCGACACCACTGAAGGACGCCATCTGGTGGCAAACCCGTACTTCTTTATGGTGGATACACAAGGAAATCAGCTGCCCTATATTAGTGAGCAGGATGAGGTCTACATCAACGATGCGCAGGTACGGCTATTAAAGCTGGTTAATGGTGAAGTGGATTACAAAGCACAGTCACTGCAGCTCTCTGACGTGCCGTTATTACTGGAAAACCAAGAGAAGGCCGATTACACCATCGATATTCGTCCTAAGGTTGCCATGCATGTCTTTTCATTTAACGTCACCTCGGATGACTTGGCCAAGCGTGAAGTGTTCGGCGACATTCGTTTTCGTCGCGCTATGTCCATCGCTATTAATCGTGATGACTTAAATGAAGCGGCCTATTTCGGTCAAGGCGTGCCACAGCAGTATATCGGATTCTCTCCAGCGCCGGATTTTGTCGATCCAAAGTGGGCCAGCTACGCCATTGAGTTTGATCTGGATGGCGCCAAAGCGCTATTGGATGAAATCGGTATGGCGGATACAGACGGTGACGGTTTCCGAGAACTACCCAATGGCGACTCGTTTGTGTTGAACATGCAGTTTGCTACACAGGGTATTGCTGGCCAGGTAGTGGAACTGGTGAGTCAGTACTGGTCGGATGCCGGTATTCAAACGACAGTCAAGGAAATCACACCGGATGAGTATCGCTCCGCACAATCATCTAATGCATTGGATGTGGGTATGTGGGAGAAAAGTCAGCCACTGGGTATTGTGTTAGGTAACAATGAACTGTGGGTGGCCCCGTTCGAGAACTACTTTGCGCATCGTGTTGGTATGCTCTGGGCCGAGTACCTGGAATCTGATGGTGCCAAAGGGGTCGAGCCTCCGGATTACGTCAAGCAACTCAAAGATGATATCAATGCGTTCCAGTCAACGTCGGTTGGCACGCCTGAATCGGATGAACTGGGCGCCCGTTTGGTGCAGAACATGACAGAAAACCTGCTCTTTATAGGTACTGCGATGACACCAGATCCAATTTATCATCGCAACGCATTGAAAAATGTCACCGAGTTTAAGACCGCCTCCTACGAGTATTATCGGACGTTCCCGTATCTTGCACCGCAATGGTTCTTGAGTGAGTAGCGGTTAACAACCGCGTGATCTTTACTGTCGGTGTGACTGACCCGAGCCTTCAACCTGATGTGTTTGAGGTTGAAGGCTTGTTGGGTCAACGCGTCTTTGACACCGTCTATGTGTTATTGCCCGTGGCTTGATACGGGGTTTAATCAGGCGACTCATGTACAGATTTCTGCAATTCACCGCCACGCGTGCGGTTATGTCACTGTTTACGCTGTTGACCGTGTCACTGATCGTATTCAGTCTGATGGAACTGGTACCGGGTAACTGCGCGGAACGTTATCTTGCGTTCAAAAACACGCAGGGCTCACAGATCACCATTGATGATATTCAGGCCGAAGAGCGTAGGCTAGGGTTAGATAAACCTTTTCTACAACGTTGGGGCGCCTGGGTTGCCAATGTGTTTATTCGTGGAGACTTTGGTGACAGCTGTATCTTGCGGCTGGATATCAACCAGCTACTGAGTGATAAGTTCTGGATCAGTCTGGGGATTTGCTTAGCCGCCTTAGCGGTGGCCTATATTATTGCCATACCGGTGGGCATCTACTCTGCCACCACGCGCAGTGCCGTGGCGAACAACTCCCTACGATTCGTCAGCTACCTAGGCTTGGCACTGCCCAATTTCCTGTTGGCCTTAATCATCATGCTGATATCGACGGTGTTGTTCGGTGATTCACTGACCGGGTTGTTCTCGTCCGAGTACCGCGATGCTC
>CALKXZ010000476.1 GCA_938003775.1 uncultured Granulosicoccus sp.
TTTTCCACGATGTCCTTTAAGATGCGGTGATCCAGGCTCAAATCTGCGTACACATCAACCGGGAGTGTATCGACAAAAAAGGCCAGTTTGTCAGCGCCTAGTGCAATAGCACATTCGGTCGCTACCTCATAGACCGTAACATTAAACACCTCACCGGTCAGGGAGTATCCCAGCGGCGGTAATACAACTAGATGACCCGCTTCTAGCAGTGTATGGATGGCATCGCCGTGCACTTCACGAACGGCTCCGGTGTGCTGAAAGTCCACACCACCATGAACACCGAAAGGTTGGGCGGTGACGTAGTTGCCTGAGGTAACCGCCAGACGTGCACCAGCCATTGGTGTGTTAGGTAAGCCCATAGACAATCTGGCTTCCAAGTCGTTTCTAGCCAGTCCAGCTTCAACAATGATGGCACTGAGCGCCTGTGCATCGGTGACACGCCGGCCAGCTACGATATGACTGTGAGCCTGTGTTTCAGCCAATTGCTCATCAATCTGCGCGCGTAGCCCAAAGCACAACACCAAACGTAAACCCAGATGCGAGAGTAGGGTCAGGTCGTGCGTCAATGTGGGCAGTAGATCGTTGCGTAGCCAGCGACCGGGTAGGGCCAGCACCAAAGTTTTGGCGCGGTGTGCGTTGATGTACGGAGAGGCTGCGCGAAACCAGTTGATGATTTCTTTGTTACCTTCGGGGTTACCTCGGTGTTTACCTTTGGGCTGGTTACTCATGATGTCCTGTCGTACTGAGGCGGTAGGTCAGGGGCCTGGATAACCGGTAGAAAGTCGGTATTTTTATGAAACGTCCAGGCGTGGATTCAGACTATAGTAAATCAGGACGTGAACAATTTTGTCGATAACGGCATGCTACAACCACGCTGCCAGGGGATATGCGATGGTCTCCCCAGACTAACAAGGTGCCTTCTGCGCTGGGATTTGGAACAGTTGTTGCGCGCCAAACGTTATAAAACTGGAGTAACAAATTAGTGACAGCATTACATAGCTTTGTCGCCGGACTGGCTTTTCTGGCGCATCGCTTGTGCGATCGGGTCCCAGGCAGGCTGCAAACAGTGAATCCCATACACAACTGGCGCCAGCCTGAATCGCCCTCAACTTGTGCTGCTAAGGGTACTCGCGGGCGGCGCTGTGGTGTTGTCTGTTGCCGATTCATTCTGGTTGCTTGTCTTGGTTTGATGCTGCGTCCTGTCATGGCTGCGGAAGAAGATGGTTGGGCTAGCACGGTGTCTCGGGTGGCGAATTCAGTCGTTTCATTGCAGCTGTCCCAGCTGCGCAATTTTGATGGATCAGAGCAGGGCGGGAGTAATGCCACCGGTTTTGTGGTTGATGCGCAAAGAGGGATCGTACTAACCAATCGGCACGTGGTGGGGTCCGGTCCCATTCGCCTGTCTGCAACGTTTCAGAACCAAGAGCGGGTGGATGCGGTGCCGTTGTATCGAGATCCGATTCATGACTTCGCCTTCGTACGGTACGACCCGCAAGCGCTGCAGTATGCGAGCCCGGCTTCACTGCATTTGCGGCCCGATAAGGTCAGCACTGGCATGAATATCCGGGTGATCGGCAGCGATGGTGGCGAGCAGCTGTCGATTCTTCCAGGCACTATTGCCCGATTGGATCGTGAAGTGCCCTCGTACGGACGATATGGCTATAACGATTTCAATACCTTCTATCTACAGGCGGCATCAGGGACATCTGGTGGTAGCTCAGGCTCTCCGGTTATCGATTTTGATGGGGATGTAGTCGCGCTCAATGCAGCAGCCAATACCAAGACGGCCAGCAGTTTTTTCCTGCCACTGCCGCGTATTATGCACGCCTTGCAGCGGCTTCAATCCGAACAACCGATTGATCGTGGTGGCTTTCAAACTGTGTTCTTTCACGAACCGTTTCGCGAGCTAACCCGCCTGGGTTTGGATGCCGACACTGAGATGCGTGTGCGCGCCCGTGATCACGCCAGCAACGGTATGTTGATAGTGGGGCAGGTTATCCCCGGTGGCGCCGCCGATGGCATGCTAGAGCCTGGCGATATTCTCGTGTCAGTGGATGAATCTCTGATTACCGATTTCGTCAGCCTAGAGGCACTGTTAGACGATTCCATGGGTCAACTGCTCAACGTTGAAGTTATTCGCCAAGGACAGCCAATGCAACGGCAAATTAGGGTGGCTGATCTGAACAGTTTGGCACCCAGTGAGCTATTGGAATTGGGTGACGCGGTGTTGCAGGACATGTCCATACAGCACGCACGAGCCATGAATCGACGACAGCAGGGAGTGGTTGTGGCACAACCAGGTTACGTGTTTAACCGCGCCAATGTACCGCAGGGTGCCTTGATAACCGATGTTCAAGGGCGGCGTATAACTAATCTGGCAAGCTTCATTGCCGCGATAGCTGATACGAGCGACACCGCGAAAAAGCGTATCAGCTATGTTGTACCGGGACGCGAATTTGTGACAGAACTTGCACAGATTGAAATCGATAATCGCTGGTTCGGACACCGACTGTGTTCGCGTCAGGACGATGCACGTTTCTGGAATTGTCAGAATATCGCGCTGGCCGAGACACCCATAGATTCGGTTGAGCCACTCATCAGCGTTCCTCAGTTCAAAGACGCATTACTCAATAAGGTTGCACCCGCGATGGTGCGTGTAGACTTTCATATCCCTTATTCAGCCGACAATGTTTATGCACGCCACTTCAAGGGTGTGGGCATTATTGTTGACAAGGACCAAGGCCTGGTTGCGGTGGATCGCAACACAGTGCCCATCGGACTGGGTGATGCAGACATTACTCTGTTTGGGTCGCTGCTTGTCAACGGTGAGGTGGTGTTCTTGCATCCGCGCCATAACATTGCACTGCTCAAGTTTGACACAACCAAGCTGGGTGACGCTGAATACGAGGCATTGAGTTTGGCTGATGCTTCCGCCCCCTTACCCGATACCTTCACCATGGTGGGTTATCGCAGTGACGGTACATTTCGGCGCCATGAAATAAACGATATCAGTCATCTAACGATCGGCTTTCAGCCACCGGGATTGCCACGTTTTCAACAGGCGGCGTTGGATGTGTTTGGTGTGCCGGATGTACCGCCCTCATTGGGTGGGCCACTGGTGGACGAGTTCGGTGATGTACATGCGTTGTACATGAGCTTTGCCTACGAAGAGGATCGAGAGATACGCCAACGCGAATGGGCGATGCCAGCCACTGTCATTGCGGAGTCAGTGCGACTGTATCAATCCGGTGCACCTTACTACTCACTGGATGCGCGCTTGGTTTACCGCCCATTGGCACAAGCGCGTCAGTATGGGTTACCCGATGACTGGCTGAAGCGCTACAACAACTTACCTGCCGACATACGACGTGTGTTGTACATAACCCAACTGGTGCCTAACACGGATGCTGCCAGTAAACTGGCTTCGGGAGACATGCTCATTGCCATTGACGATGAACTGGTTTCAGACCTGTTCACAGCAGAGACCTTGTCGCAGAAATCAGACCTGAAGCTGACTGTACTCCGCGCGGGGAAGATCATAAAAGTGGAACTCTCACCGTCCGAACTCAACGCGCTGGGTACACAGCGACTGGTCAGCTGGGCCGGTGCGACCTTTCAGGAGGCGTTCAGTGATATCGGCTACCAGAAGGCCGTGGAATTCCCCGGTGTTTATATCGCCAACACGGCAGAGGGATCACCCGCGTTATGGGACGGTCTGTACCGTAACCGGTTCGTCGTAGCGGTGGATGGCGTTGACGTATCAGATCTGGATGATTTTCTGGCCCAGATCAGCCAACGTAAACAGGACGAAATTACGCGGTTGACGGTCGTTTCCATGAGTGGTCGTAAACGCATTGTGACCGTACAACCTGAATATAACTTCTGGCCCACGTTTGAGCTTCGACGCGAAATTGATGGCTGGCAGCGCGTAAACTACTTGAATTAGTGGCCAGCTAACCGAGCCGCTACTAACCTGAGGCCCGGGATGAAGAATGCAGGAACTGGTTTGTCCGCTGACAAAGCGCCTGACTACGATGTCGTGATTGTCGGGGGCGGTATGGTAGGTAGCATGCTGGCTGCAGCGCTTGCGACAAAAACAACACTCAAGGTGGCGGTGCTGGAGAACCAACTCCCAGAGCCGATGGCTGCAGGTACCGATGAACCTTACGATATTCGCGTGTCGGCACTGAGCATCGCCTCCCAGCGTATGTTGGAAAATGTGGATGCTTGGCAGGGTATTTTGAATCGGCGTGCCTGCCCGTATGAGCAAATGTTGGTTTGGGATGGTGAGACCACCGGTCGGACGCATTTCAGGGCCAGTGAGATTGGCGCAACTGCGCTGGGGCATATCGTTGAAAATCGAGTCATACAGCTGGCATTGCTGGATGTCCTAACGGTGTCCGAGGCTGTTGATTACCGATGCCCATCCCGCCTGTTATCGTTCCAGCCTACCGCTGACCGGATTGTCTGCGAACTGGATGACGAGTCTGATCATGAAAACACATCCATCACAACGCGGTTGCTGGTTGGTGCTGATGGTGCACAGTCGATCGTAAGAGAATTGGCCGGTATCCAGATCCAACGTTCTAGTTACCCGCAACACGCGCTGGTGGCGAGTGTTGAAACCGTATTGCCTCAGCAAGACATCACCTGGCAGCGTTTTCAACCCACGGGCCCAGAAGCCATGCTACCGTTGTGCGGTCACCGAGCATCGATGGTCTGGTATCACACTGAAGAGGAGGTACAACGATTAAAGGCGCTGAGTGATGAGGCGTTTATTGCTGCATTGGAGCAAACCTTTCCTGAACAACTGGGCGGCATACAGCGAGTTTTAGCGCGCGGTAGTTTTCCAATTGCCAAGGCGCATGCCAAGCGGTACATGGCGCAACGAATCGCGCTGGTAGGGGATGCGGCGCACACGGTTCATCCGTTGGCAGGGCAGGGTGTGAATTTGGGCCTACTGGATGCCGCTGCGCTGGCAGATGTCATCATTGGGGCCATCGAGCAGAACCGCGATATTGGCGCACATCGGGTTCTGCGGCAATATGAGCGCTGGCGCCGCGGTGATAACGCCATGATGATATCAGTGCTCGATGGCTTCTATCATGCGTTCAAACCGCAACCGCAGGCGGTTCAAACGATTCGCTCTACGGCGTTGAATATTGCAGACAATGCAGCTTTGTTGAAGCGGTTTGTGATGCGTTATGCGATGGGTACGGCGGGGAATTTACCCACATTGGCGCGTTAAAAAACGTAACCACCGTTCGTTAATCACCGTGCGCAAAATCAACTCTGTTCATCGACGATGAGACGCTTGCCAAAGCTGACACAGTTGTCATTGCTGAACCCAATGGCTTCATAGAAAGCGATGACGGCATCGTTACCCTTGCGAACCTGTAGATTGATTTTTGGACAGCCTAAGCGCAGCAGGCGCTGTTCCACATCCAGCATCAACGTACGACCCAGACCTTGTTGCCGCACATTGGGCGACACCGCAAGGTAGTTTATCCAACCGCGATGGCCTTCGTAGCCACCCATCACGGAGCCGACGATGTCGCCATTGTCTTCAGCAACCAGAAACAGCTCATCATTTACTGCACACTTGCGTTGTATGTCCAGCGCGGGGTTATTCCAGGGTCGTGTTAACTCGCACGCCAACCAAAGCTCGATAACCGCTTGCGTATCGGAAGGTCGAAATAGACGTATGTGCATAGGAATGGTGAATGTTGTGGCCCTCAGGTGGTTTATCATAGTCGGTAAATTTACGTGTAGGGCGACAGCTAGGCATGAGTGAGGATAAGGCACCTGAACAGGTATTGGCTGAATTGAAACAAGCCATGCAAAGTGTATTGTTATCAACGCTGGGTGAAGATGGTCATCCGCACAGTGGCTATACACCATTCGTGTTCAGCGGCAACGATATACTGATCTTTGTCAGTCAACTGTCGCTGCATACACGCGACCTGCTGGCTAATGGGCAAGCGTCGGCCATGCTAATAGCCGATGAAGCCGATTCAGCGCAGATCTTTGCGCGAACCCGAGTCAGTTATCAGTGCAATGCTACCGTTATTGCTAGAGATGACAAATGCTACGAATCGCTACTAGATGAGCTCCAAGGTAGACACGGAAAAATGCTCAGCCTGCTCAGGCAGCTCCCGGACTTCGTGTTGTTCCGCCTGGTGCCAACACAGGGTCAGTTTGTTATGGGTTTTGGTCAGGCATTCAAGCTCTCGGGTCCACATCTGGACCAGTTTGAGCTAGCGACCAGCGCATAAACTCTGTGCTACTGGGTATCGTATCGTGCGCGATCTGCGAGTGAATGTGCCGACAATTCCCCACCGGTGATCACTATTTTTCAATGTGAATCATTCCACAATTCTGTGAGTTGCTGAGCGGCTAGTCAAGCTGAAGTCTGAGCAGTCGATACCCTAAAGTGAGTCTGTCATTACAGGTACGACTATGAATAGCGGTTTAGTGACCCTGGGCATTGTAGTGGTCATCGTCATCGCGGCGGTACTGATCTATAACCGCCTGGTGAGATTACGTAATCGATTTCTTAACGGTTTCTCGCAAATTGATGTGCAGCTGCAACGCCGTTACGAACTCATACCAAATCTGGTAGAGACCGCCTCCGCTTATATGCGGCATGAAAACGAGACGTTGATGGCTGTTACCGCGGCCCGCAATACTGCATCTGAACAATGTGAAAAAACCGCTCGGAATCCACAGGACAAGTCACTGATGGAGGCATTGGCATCTGCAGAGGGTGCGCTGACCAGCGCCATGGGTCGGTTAAATGTGGTGATGGAAAATTATCCTGATTTAAAAGCGGACGCTCAGATGCGAGACCTGCATGAAGAATTGGCCTCTACCGAAAATCGGGTTGCCTTTGCAAGGCAGGCCTATAGTGATGCCGTCATGGACTACAACATTGCTCGTGAACAATTTCCCGCCGTGTTAGTCGCCACAGCTTGTTCATTTAAAGAAGCTGAGCTGTTTGAAACCGAAGACCCGGCGATGAAACAGTCGGTGTCAGTATCGTTTGCCTGAATGCGGTGAACACTAAGGTCGCAACACGGTAAGACAAGCTCGTTGAATTTTTTTGACAGACAAGCGGTAACCCGTCGGCAATCAGCCTTCTTGCTGCTGTGCTTTACCGCCGCATTGGCGGGTATGGGTGTCGTCATTCATGTGCTTATCGCCGCGTTCTCGATTGCTTTGGGCGAATCAGGCAGTTTGCTCAGACCATCCACGCCAGCGGTGGTGCTGATAGGTCTTGTGTGGTTGACCGTGCTAGCTGGGGGGTACTTTCGCTACCTGGATGTCAAAGCGGGTGGTGCGGTGATGGCCAGACGGTTTGGTGCGGTGCATGCATCCGACCGATCACGCTTTGATCAAGAGCAACGACTGCTCAATGTCGTGGCTGAAGTATCGATCGCATCGACTACACCGCAGCCGGAAGTCTATGTCTTGCGTAGCGAGACTAGTATCAATGCGATGGTGCTCGGTGGTGAGGCATCACGCTATGTGGTGGTCGTGACTCAGGGGCTACTGGATGCGTTTGATCGCGACCAACTACAGGCGGTTGTGGCCCATGAATTCGCTCATATCAAGAACGGTGACCTACCGTTAAATATGCGTTTACTGGTAGCCCTAGGTGGTCTGATGGCTATTGATGAGGTCGGTCATCTTTTGGTGGGTGAGAACCCTCGTGATAACTTTCATCCGGGTGTACCTGTGGGTTATCTACTGCGTGCATTGGGCAGCATCGGTGTGTTCTTTGGGCGATTGATTCGGGCCGCGTTTTCACGCCAGCGTGAATTCCTGGCCGATGCTTCAGCGGTGCAGTTTACGCGGAATCCGTTTGCGCTGGCATCAGCCTTAGTGGTTATTCGCAAGCGCAGTCATGAACCGGCATTACACAACACGCACGTGCAGGAGCTAGCGCACCTGTGTTTCCAATCCGGCGATGTTACACGCTGGTACCAACGCTTGCTGGCCAGCCATCCCACGCTTCAACGACGCATCGATGCCATAGATCCGCATTTTTCTATCAAACAGCGCAAAGCGGAAAATCGATCAGACTTAACACAGGCTGGTTTAGCAGATCTTGGTGCTCCACGTGATGAACGTACAAGTGCCGGTGCTATGGCTATACATTCTGGTACCTATCAGGGGTCGATGGTCGGTGGGCCGGACCAGCCTCTCATGCGTGATCTGCACGGTACGGGTGTGTCTGATCGCATACTGTTGCTGCTACCCGATGAAAGCAGTTGCTTGGCTATATTGTTTGCTTTGTTTGTCAGCAAAGATACGCATAAACGACGGGAATATTTTAATGTATTAACCTTTGGGTTTAATGAGCGTTTTACCCTCGAGGTGCGCGAAGTGGTTCGACTGATTCCGGATGAGTTGCACAAGGATCAGCTGGCTATCATTGAATACGCAACTGGGGTACTGCGTGATTCACTCACGTATGAAAATCGACAGCGAGTTCTCCTAAAACTAGAACGGCTCTTGAAAGTCGGTGGTGATTACTCGCTGATGAACTACGCCACCTTACAATTGATACGGCGCAGGCTGGCTGTGGAATTCCCAGTGCTCGATACCTTGTGCAGTCAGAAAACACAGGTGGCAAAGGCCCGTCGAGCCAAAGCGTTTGACGTTATGGGTGCAGAGTTTGCTCTGTTATTGTCGCTCATGGTGGAATCCTCTGGTGCACCTGTGGAAACACTGGATGATGAATTTAAACGTGTATTGAAATGCTACACACAGACACACTATCCACGGCGAACCGCCAGTGAGACTGGCATAGTGACAGAGCTGGAAGCAGCGTTCCAAACACTTTACATGCAGCCCAAGACAATCCGTCAGGCGTTTGTCCAGCATTGCATTGAGATTGTTCAACAGGATAACTACGTCGCTGGTGCGGAACAGTCTTTACTGAGTTTGTTTGCTGCGAGTCTGGGCTGCGAAGAGCTGGCCGCAGCTTGATCATTGCGTGCCCTTGATCATGACGTGCTGTGGAGTGAATGTGTGTTCTACGCTTTTTTGCGTAGCATCGAGCAGGCCAGATCTACCCGGTCAGTGACCAAGCCGTTGACGCCACGATCAATAAGCGTTTGCATAGCCTCTGGCGTGTTGATTGTCCAATAAACCACATTGATTTGTCGGTCTTGGGCGTGCGCAATGAAGGCAGGTGTCGCAAGTGGAATACCAAAATAACGTGTCGGAATTTGCAGGTACCGGTATTTTGGTGAACACACTCGTCCACGTTTGAAATACAAATCGGCTACTTCTCGCTGGGAGGCGGCTGTACTTACACCGGGTGCCGCTGTACGAAAATAGTTCAACGCTTGTGCGTGAAAACTACCGACATTAACCAGCGCCTGACAACCGGCATGGTCGATAGCCTGTGTGACGGCCTGAGCTGCGCTTTGCGTGTTGTCTTTTATATCGATGTTAATCCGAGTGTGTGGAAACCGTTCAAACAGCTCCGGCAATGTCATCAGGCGAATACCCTGGTTAGCGAAGGACCGGCTTTCAAGGTTTCTGAACCGGTATGCTGCATCGAGTTTTTTTAAGTCTTTCAAATTTAAGTCGAGTACCTTGCCATGGCCATTGCAGGTGCGCTCCACACGCTCATCGTGTATGACAACGACGTGCCCATCACGACTAAGCCGCACGTCAATTTCCAGCACATCTGCCCCGTAATCCAATGCCAACTGAAACGCCACTTCCGTATTCTCAGGTGCCAGCACCGTACTCCCCCGATGCGCATAAACGTCAATCTGCCCCCTCCCAGCCCCACGCCGACGGCCAGCCGTGGGGTCGGACCCCCGTAGGTTGTTGATTTTACTGAGTTCTGGAGGATTCAAAGGGCTTTGAAAATGACTAAACAAACACCATAATAACTGGTCTAATTTGAAAATTTGGCGTATGCCTTTGTCATGGAAATCAGAAATTCACAAAACTGGTTGACGCACATTGCCATTGCACTGTTCGCGGGTTTTTTTGCCAGTGTTACCACACTCATTGCTAGTGGCCAGTTGCCGCTTGGCGGCTCGACCAGCCCAGTATCAGACACACAGCTCAGCTCAGCAGAAGAGCCTGCGGACGCCGCTGTTGGTGACCCTGTCAACAGCAGTGCATCCTCGAAACACCCGGATGATAACCACGCTGAGCTACAGTCTGCCCTGGACGATGCGTTAGCTGAACGATCACAGTTGGCGCAGTCGCTGGTCAGTGTGACCCGGC
>CALKXZ010000477.1 GCA_938003775.1 uncultured Granulosicoccus sp.
TATCTGAGCACCGGTGCCAGATTGGCTGTCTATGAGTAACTCCCATTCACCCACATCCAGTTGTGTCACGGTAGCCTGGCCATTGGTGACACGAACCGCATCCACTGGATAGGCAGACCGGATTTTTAATTGAAACGTAAACGCCTCGCTGACTTGCTCATTTGCTGTCCAAAAATTATCTCTAAGCTCATCAACACCACCGTTTTCCAACGGATAAACATAACGACCTAAAGAATGATCAATGACCGTACGCTGCAGATAGACGAGTCGGATACGAACATCCTGGCCCGCTCTAACTGGAGCCACTTCAGCGTCAAACGTCCGATAGGCATCCTGCTCAACTAACGCTGATGCATTGCCTTGTTGCTGTTGTTGTTCATGCAGTTCACGGGCGGCCTCTTTTTCCAGCACTTCTGCATGAACTGGCGTGCCGTCTGTCCAGAATGTAAATTCACCGACGGCCGCCTCGTCGGGCACCGGAAAACTGTACAGGGCCTTTAAATCCTGAGCATGAGGATTACGAAACACCTGGTCTATTTCGGTAACTGCATAGCCGTTTTCGATCTGAACTGATACGTGTTGTTCGGCAAGCGTCAACGCCGGACTCCCGTTAGTGTGCGTCATCAATCCAGCCGCAGTCGCTGCGTGAGACAAAAGCAAGCCGACGCCAATCGTAAATAGCCGAATCGTGTTTGCTCCAAACAGGTTCGCAGCCGAGACATATTCAATTTTACTTAATTTTTTCAATAACTTAGAAATCATGTTCATAAGTTTCCTGTATTAAACAATGTTCAATTAAACGAGCCAAAGACAGCTAATAGTTGCCAGGCAGCGCTATATTGAACGATGTTCAATTAGATTTCAATTATTAATTAAACATTGTTTTTTAATTTGCAGAACCATTCACACACTCTAATTGACCCCGCACTGGCTATACTTCTGACGAACTCACCTTATGACGACTTGCAGATGGGCCGAAGGAGCGACCATAGCCGCGAAGAATTGAAAGACCTGATTATTCAGGCAACGCTTGAAATGGTAAGAGAGCGTGGAGCCGATCAGGTGACGGCACGTCAAATTGCCCAAGCTGTTGGGTACACGCCAGGCATGCTGTATTCCATTTTCATCAATCTTCAAGATATTTTTCTGCACGTCAATCAAATTGGTCTGCGCACCCTACAGAGCTTGTGTGCCGAGGCACTGAAAAAAAACGACTCTACCGAAGCCGCCATCAAGGCAATGGGGCTGGCGTATTTGACTTTTGCTGCGCAACACACCCATCAATTTGATCTGATGTTTACGCGCCACATCCAGCATCCTGATAGTAAGCCACCAGGATTGAGCGACCAGATTCGCATGCTGTTTGAATTAGTTGAAGACCAGCTTCGGATACTTAATCCGAGCGCATCCGATCTGCAAGTCAAACTCGCCGCACGGGCGCTATGGTCTGGCGTGCATGGAACCGCAGCGTTACGACTCTCCGATCAACTGTATGTAGACGCCCCTGATGCAGACCGTGAAATAGTGGACCTGCTTGTGTCGGGATTTTTGCGACAATGGCAGCACTCACCCTCGTCACAGCACTAGCCCACAATGTCACGTCTTCTTGTACTGGCGCAGTTCACACTCATTGCGCTGATTGTGTCGCCAGCTGGTGCTTTAGTGGGTACGTCTGCTAGGTCACTCGTCGGTCTGACACTTGTGGCGTTGTCCGTGCTTTTAGCGTTGTGGTCGTTGCGCATGATGAAGTCGGGGACTTTTTCGGTTATGCCAACGCCCACCGCTGCAGGAGAACTGACAACAACGGGCCCTTATGCCTACGTTCGTCACCCAATGTACAGCGCTGTTATGTTGGCCTGTACGGGTGTCGCTATCAGCCATAGTCTATTTATTAATTGGATTTTTCTGGCATGCCTGATAGGCGTACTCATGGCGAAGATACGGCTCGAGGAGGCACTGTTGACTGAGCAATACACGCAGTACCAAAGCTATAAGCAGCACACTCGCAGGCTTATCCCGTTTGTTTATTGATCAGTTTGCTGAGCACACATAACCGAATACTCAGACCAATGAATATGTTCATCAACTGGGCCACTCGCGTCATTGTGTGTGAACTTGACCCACTGCAAACAGCGCACGATAGAATGCACGGCAATCACGGCACTGGGCAACTCATTTATGACCTTGAACGATCTCTGGTTTGACGCAACATGCTGCTTCATCGCTAACGAATGGGTAACCCCTGACTCAGGCAGATTTCTCGACCTGCATAACCCGTCCACTGGACTTGCTATTTGCCAGATCGCCCGTGGCTCAGCCACTGATATTAACCGGGCGGTAGAACAGGCGCAAAAAGCACTGGATTCGGACTGGGGGCGATTAAGCGCCGCTGAGCGCGGACGTTTTTTGAGTCGCATGGGTCAGTTGGTGCGGGAAAAAGTCGATACGCTGGCCCGGCTCGAATCAATAGATGTCGGTAAGCCGCTGACGCAGGCTCGTGCAGATGCTGTGGCACTGGCCCGTTATCTGGAGTTCTATGGTGGCGCTGCCGATAAGGTTCATGGAAGTACTATTCCTTATCTGGAAGGTTATACGGTATACACCCTGCGCGAACCACACGGGGTAACAGGCCATATCATTCCATGGAATTACCCAATGCAGATTATCGGCCGGTCTGTGGGTGCCGCATTAGCCATGGGCAATGCCGCCGTACTGAAACCCGCTGAAGAAGCTTGCCTTAGCGCCCTGGCCTTTGCAGACATAGCCCGCGAAGCGGGACTACCTGCCGGGGCACTGAACGTTATACCAGGACTGGGACAGGAAGCAGGAGCTGCACTGGCCGCACACCCGGCAGTCCGCCATATTTCGTTTACCGGCTCTGTTAGCGTTGGCAAGCTTATTCAAACTGCCGCTGCCAGCAATGCCGTACCTGTGACACTGGAACTGGGTGGCAAGTCACCGCAACTGGTGTTTGCCGATGCCAATATCGACTCGGCACTGCCATTTCTGGTTAACGCAGGTATTCAGAACACCGGACAGACATGTTCGGCGTCATCACGTATTCTGGTGCATCGCACGGTTTACGACGAGGTGCTCGACAAAATGGCAGAACGCTACTGCGCATTGCGCGTAGGCCCTGCCATGAATGATCTGGATGCTGGGCCGTTGATTTCTGCTCGCCAAAAAACAACCGTCCATGAGTTCCTGGCCCGGGGTGCAGATTTGCATATTGCCGCGCAAGGTAAGATCATCAGTGATGCGCCATCAGCTGGCTACTACGTCGCACCTACATTGTTTGATCAGGTGGATTCTCAACACACATTGGCGCAGGAGGAAATATTCGGCCCAGTGCAAGTACTTATTGCGTTTGAAGATGATGAACAGGCGATACAGATCGCCAACGGCACAAACTACGGTCTAGTTGCATCCATTTGGAGTCGCGATGGTGCTCGTCAAATGCGACTAGCGAAGCAACTCAGATCTGGGCAGGTATTTATCAACAACTACGGTGCTGGTGGCGGTGTTGAGTTGCCATTTGGTGGAACCGGCTTATCGGGCCACGGTCGTGAAAAAGGTTTCGAAGCCTTGTACGGTTTTTCTAGCCTGAAAACTGTCGCGGCCAAGCACGATTAGCCGGTCAAGCAATGAAAATCAATACGAAAGGAATGACCCCTTTAGACTACCCACGAGACCACCCATGAGACCACCCATGAGACTACACGGCAAACGGGCCATCGTCACTGGCGGCGCATCTGGGTTTGGTGCTGGCATCGTACGTCAGTTCATTGCCGAAGGTGCACAAGTCATGATTGCTGACATCAATGGCGACTCGGCGGCCTCAATGGCACACGAAATCGGATCTGCGGCTGCAGCATTTACCACAGACGTCAGCCAATCATCGGATGTTGAAGCGTTAGTTAAGGCCACTATCGCCGCATTCGGCTCGATAGATATTATGGTTAACAACGCTGGTGTAACCCATCAGCCAATGCCTATGGAAGACATCAGTGAACAGGACTTTGATCGCGTGATCGCGGTCAACACCAAATCAGTATTCCTTACAAGCAAGTTTGTTGTACCGGTTATGAAAGCCATTGGCTATGGTGCTGTGCTCAATATTGCGTCCACCGGTGGCATTAGCCCAAGGCCTAACCTGAGTTGGTATAACGCATCCAAAGGCTGGATGAATACAGCAACGCGCGGTATGGCAATTGAATTGGCACCTCACGGAATCCGGGTTAATGCGCTGAACCCGGTGGCTGGCGAAACCCCACTGCTGAAATCATTCATGGGTGAGGACACACCCCAGATTCGCGCAAAATTTCTAGCAACCATTCCATTAGGCCGATTTTCCACACCGGAGGATATGGGTCATGCAGCCTGCTATCTGTGCTCAGATGAAGCCAGCATGGTGACCGGTGTTTGTATGCAAGTGGACGGCGGTCGGTGTATTTAAGTGAGCGTATTAATAGCTGCGTGTGTGTAATAAACTGTTGTAGAAAGTCGGTTAACACGTTGCGTTTAAGCGTATGCACGGCTATGGCTTACTAACTCGGATTTACAAGGTTCTTGCGCATAGCATTGATCACCTGACGATAATCAGGTTCGTTAAAAATTGCGCTACCCGCCACAAAGGTATCTGCACCTGCAGCAGCCACACGGCCAATGTTGTCCACCTTGATACCACCGTCCACCTCCAGGCGAATATCGCGTCCAGTGGAATCGATCAAAGTTCTGACCGCTTCGATTTTACGGTAGGTCGATTCGATAAAGCTCTGGCCACCAAACCCTGGATTAACGCTCATTAGTAGAACAATATCGATTTTGTCGATAACCCAATTGAGCACATCTAACGAAGTAGCCGGATTAAAAACCAAGCCAGCCTGACAACCAGCGTCACGAATTAACTGCAACGTACGGTCTACGTGTTTAGCGGCGTCGGGGTGGAAGGTAATCACATCTGCGCCTGCGTTGGCAAACGCTGTTGCCAGCGCATCCACCGGCTGAACCATCAAATGCACATCCAATGGCACGGGTTGTCCGTCGGTAGTCACGCAATGTGGCTTAATAGCGGCTGCTACCGCAGGACCGATGGTCAGATTGGGTACGTAATGGTTGTCCATCACGTCAAAGTGTATCCAGTCGGCACCTGCCGCGATCACCGCTCTGACCTCCTCACCCAAGCACGCAAAGTCGGCGGACAGGATGGAGGGCGCTATTCTATGCATGGGGTTTGTTGTCCGGGTTTGCAGAACTATCGATCAGAACGCTGATACTACAATATTGTTAACCGCTGACAAAAATGCAACGACATCGGTTCGGTTAATCACAGCATCACGTAGTTGATGGGCGTGAAGTAGCTGGCAAAAATGCCTTTTCAATAGTGCCAGTCACCTTACCCTCATTAAGCCAAATTATAGTGTCAAACGTCAGGAATGTATTGCCAAAACATCGCTATTAAATCCTGCATTTAGGCGCAAAATCCGCTCATAGATAACGCTTCCATCAAAGAGCAGAAAAACGCTGGTTGCTCGGGTTTTGGAGATCACTTTGACGCTGACTGGAGTATCGCTGCCAACTATGAATATCATCACCGCCATTACCTCACTCGTGGATCGTCACATTGTGTCAGTCAGACGCAAACGCAGCTGTCAATCGCTGTTACAAATGAGTGATCGGGAGCTCGAAGACATTGGCCTGCCACGCGAGTGCCTGTACCAGGATTCGGCAAACCAACACCGCCATATGCCTAAGCTATCACCGATCAAGTCATCATCATTGAATAACAAACACGGGCGAGCCGCCTGAACCGGACGCTAAACTTCCCCAGGCACTCCACTGTGGCAGAGCAGCTCTGGGGTACGCTGCACTCGCCATGGCGGGTGCAACGATAAGTCTTCAGACGGCACACAAACACCACGGTTGACCTGTCGGTGCAGCGACGTATGATGCATGCATGGACAACGAACCTGACAAGACGAGCGCTCACAGCCACTCACATCATGATCATTCGCACTTGGATGACACCGCACTGAGAGTGCGCTCGCTGCAAAGCCTGCTAATTGACAAGGGCTATATTCAGCAAGAAACGCTCAATACCCTGATCGATACCTACGAAAACAAGGTCGGCCCGCGCAATGGTGCTGCGGTGATCGCCCGAGCCTGGGTCGATTCGTCCTACAAAAAATGGTTACTCGAAGACGCCACGGCAGCCATTGCTGCACTGGACTTTACCGGTCGACAGGGTGAGCATATGGTAGCCGTTGAAAACACACCCACTGTACATAATATTGTTGTGTGTACACTGTGTTCATGCTACCCATGGCCGGTGCTGGGACTTCCACCGTCTTGGTATAAATCCGCCCCTTATCGTTCTCGTGTCGTCATTGATCCTAACTCGGTGCTGGCTGATTTCGGTGTCACGCTGCCAGAAGGTCGGAGCATCACTGTCTGGGACTCCACTGCAGAAGTACGCTACCTGGTGGTGCCTGAGCGTCCGGCCAACAGTGAACATCTGAGTGAGTCTGAACTGGCGTCACTGGTCACACGTGATTCTATGATCGGCACTGGATTTGCCAAACCGGTGAGTAGCCTCACATGAACGGTGTGCATGATATGGGTGGACTCGAGTGCTTTGGTCCCGTCAGGCCAGAGCCCGATGAGATGTTCCACGAACCTTGGGAAAAAGAAGTTCTCGGGTTAGCACTGGCTATGGGGGCCACCGGTACTTGGAATCTGGATCAATCCCGCTTTGCGCGAGAATCGCTGCCACCAGAGCAATACCTGAGCATTGGCTATTACCGTATCTGGCTAGCCGGTCTGGAAAAATTATTGCTGGAACATGAACTGGTGACACCACAGGAGCTGGCCAGTGCCCAGATACAAGAGCCCCCAGTTACGCTAAAGCGTGTATTGGCGGCCAACGAAGTTACCGACGTACTCAATGCAGGTGCATCGGTAGAGCGGCAGGTGCCAAACCAACCCGCCTTCTCTACGGGCGAATTGGTCACCGTAAACAATATACACAGCTCTACGCACACGCGATTACCCGCCTATATCCGTAACCACACCGGGGTGATACAGCGAGTACACGGTGCCCATGTGTTCCCGGACACTCACGCCGTGGGTGAAGGCGAACAACCACAGTGGTTGTATAACGTGCGTTTCAGTGCAGCAGAGCTATGGGGGCACGACCGAGCTACGCATGGAACAGGAGAAGGTGCTGTTCATGTGGATTGCTGGGAGTCCTACCTCAGTAGAGCAGATATAACACCGTGAACGAACCGACTCAGGCTAGCCTGGACAACCGTGCTGCTCTTGAGCTTATACCTGCAATCGCGCGTGATGATGAAGGGCCAGTCTTTTCTGAGCCCTGGGAAGCTGAGGTGTTTGCCATGGCTGTGTTGTTGCATGAACAGGGTGCCTTCACGTGGAGTGAATGGGCAGCGCAACTGCATGAAAGTATCGAGCTTGCTCGGCAACAGGGTGACCCGGATTTAGGCGACACCTACTACAGCCATTGGTTGCATGCGTTGGAACAATTGGTAGTAACGCGCAATATAGGGAGTACACAGCAGCTTGAGCTGCTTTATTCACAATGGGACAGCGCCGCGCGTACGACCCCACACGGCCTGCCCATTGAACTAAAGTGAATGGCCAGCACCTGCTGGTTTTGCGGTTGATCTATGCACCTATCGACCGCTTGCTCAATCACTGTTTAACGCTACATTGTTGGCGCTATAGCTTCTTCCAGACCGACAGTTCTGCCAGCGTGTGCTGGAACTTTCGGCGCGTTTCGCGAATAACGAACGGCACATCCAGTGCTGAACCTTGCTGGACGAACTCTGGTGCTAAGGCTTGTGCAATACCCTCCAGAGTGGTGAAATTTTCGCCTGTGTCAGCTTTGAATCCACCGAGCCATTTTTCTCGCTCGGTAAACTCTTCCAGCCACGTATAAGGTGAGGTAATGACAAGAAAACCACCTGACTTTATACGCTGCTTTATCAGATTAAGAAATTTACTCGGGTCATATAGCCTGTCGATCAGATTACCGGCAAAGACCAGGTCATAATCTGTAAACTTCTCAGGAAGGTTACAGGCATCACCCTGCATGAAAGTGACCTTGTCTTTTACATCCTGATACCCAAGCTCCTCGAGTGATATTTCTTTATAGCTGAGGATCTCACCTTCCTCCTGCACCGCATAGCGCTGTAATCCGGATGACTGCAACTGCGATGGTGCTTGAATAAGTCGGGCGGAAAAATCCAACGCATCGACATGCGCAAAATGTTTCGCCAATTCGAAGCTTGAGCGACCCGTTGCACAACCTAAATCCAACGCACGTGTCTTTTCGACGTTACTCGCCGCCTTCATGGCATGGTTGATACACGCAACCGGAAAATTAGGAACATCAAAATAGCTGTCACCGTAGTGGAATTCGATGTACTGCGATACCGCCTCATCCATCTCGTAGATGTTCATCTTGATCTCAGGTATTGGGCCTGCTTCGACGTAACGCATGCCAGAGTGTTGGTAGAAATGACGACGGAAGCCGTATCGAGCGTCCTTGATGGCGTAGTTGCCCGTGGAAATCCAACAACCACCCTTAAATATATTGTGTTTTCCGTCAAAAGTGGGAGTTGAAAAATCATCATAAACCGGGTGCACCTCATAACCTTCAAGGCCATCAACCGGTGTTTCTGTCCACTGCCAAACATTGCCAATGATGTCGAAAAAGCCACCTTCGCATTCATGCCGGTTAACCGGGCAAGAAGACATATCGTATTCAAGATTGATGTTACCCGGTGCGTTTTTCCAAAAAGGCTGATCGGTGTCAACATGGTCACGCAGTCGATACCATTCTGCTTCAGTCGGTAATCGGATGGATTTTCCCGTTATTTCTGATTTCCACTCGCAAAACGCTTTGGATTCGAGGTAGGTCAGATCGGCTGGCCAATCCCACGGCATGTCAATGAGCTCCAACATAGCTCGATATTGATACTGCTGACCATCACGCGACCAGAATACGGGCATGCTGGCCTGACGATACTGAACCCAACCCCAACCTTCATCCGTCCAGTACCGACGAGTTTGATAACCATCGGCCTGCATGAACTCTAGGAATTCGGCGTTGGACACCAGGTACTTGCTGGCTTTAAAATCCGCGACCTGGGATACCTGCTTACCATACTCGACATCCCAGCCGAACAACGGATCATCTTTCGATTTACCAATGGTGACGGAAGCACCGGATACCTTCAGCAGTTCGTTGACTGGGGCCTCGTCAGTGTCTCTGCAAATGTTACTCCACAAGGCATGTGGCTGCACGCTGCTTAGTGGTAATTCTCGCATCAGCACAGAGGAGGTTTCCAGGTGAATACGTTCGTGCTCAATACCCATCATGATGATCCACATTGGATCGTTCCACTGGATGGGTAAGGTGAGGTCGCACGTGCGAATAAAGTGATCAACCAGCGCGCGTGTCTTGTCCCTGTAGGCTTTGACGGTTGCTGGTGTTGGCCAGTCATAGCTTTTGTCATTCAGGTCGTCCCAGGACATCTCATCAACGCCAATGGCCAAAGAGGACTCCAGGGATTCATCAATGCGCTGATTGATCAGCTTCGCAACGTTAAGCTTGTTAATATAAAAGACGGCAGTGTGTCCGTAATAAAAAATCAACGGATGACGCAATGGACTCGCGCGTTTGTAGAAGGCTTCATCATCTGCCAAACATTCAAACAGGCTTTCGTATAACGAGAAACTCTGGTGAAAGTAGTGCAGGATTTCTTGGCGCTTGGCTTCCACCGAACCTTCATTAAGAACGGTCGTACGGCTCACCATGGATCCGGGTGAATCAACTGGCTTGATTAATGGCGACTCTAAATCAGCAATAGTCATGGCTATGTGTGTGTAGTATGGGAGTAACGCGCGATTGACGTGCGCAAATGGTCCCAACTATGACCGCTGGGCTCGCGCATCGTTTCGTTACAGTTAGTTATGGCGTGTTTCAATTGATTCAATACGAGCAACACTCACGAGCCGATCATTGATTAACTGTCAGATATTCGTCATACACCGGCCATGCGGATGAGCTTATAGCGCAATCGAAATGCCAACAACACGGTGGCTACTGTCAATCCTGTAATCAATCCGACCCATAATCCATGCGCCCCCCATTCCAGCACATGGGCACAAAACAAACCAACACCGAAGGCTACCACCCAGTAAGAAAAAGCGTTAATCCACATAGGCACACGTGTATCGTGCAAGCCGCGCAAAGCGCCGGTTAGCATAACTTGTGCACCATCGGACAACTGAAACAACGCTCCGAGTAGCAACAGGCTGGCAGCAAAGTGTTGTATCTCCATATCCGCTGTGTATACAGCGGCTATTTGAAAACGGAATAGCACCAGAATAGAGGCGGTAATTAGCTTCGGGAAGAGGCAACATCACCGCCGCAGCTGAATTCAATTTCTACTTTGACCCCCAATCCGCTCGAGAGGTGCTTAATTCGCGCGCGACTAAAACTCTGTTGCCGCT
>CALKXZ010000478.1 GCA_938003775.1 uncultured Granulosicoccus sp.
GGCACCGGTAAGCTTACCCATGAGGCCAGAGCGCCTGCCAGGATGCCGAGCAGAATCGGATTTTTAGCAATGTGCTTGAGTACCCCGGATGAATTGAGCACCCACACCGCCACAATGTTGTACGCCGTTGTGATTACAGCGATGTACACAGCGACCATCGGTAGGATATCGCGACCGTAGGTAGCCACTGCCAGTGCAACACCGAGTATGGCTAGATTACCTCTGTACGAACCTTGTACAAACACGCCTTTCTGATCAACCGGTACTAGCCTGCCGGCAAACAGCAGTATCAGAATGAGTAATGCTGTACCGCTAAGACCAACTGCGGTCAGTGGAAAATTAAATGCGTCGTCGAATGAACGGCTGGAGATAGCAAAAAACAGCATGGCTGGCATTGCCACGTTGAATACCAACGCGTTAGCCTGCGCGACAAAATGGCCATCCACCAGCTTGAGTCTGCGCACAGCCCAGCCGATGGCCAGCAGTATCAAGATAGGACCGGTGATACTGACCGCAAAGTTGAATTGATCAATCACACGTGGTGCAGTCGTGCGCAGCGCCCACAGTTTTCGTCAAGCATGAACGCGACAGGTTCATGGGTTGACAGCTGCCAGCGATCTCGATTGCCTGATGCCAGCGCTCAACAGTTGTGTGCCCAATATTGACACGAGACAATAGCCTGTGAAATACCAGAACCCAACGCCAAGTGTTGCTTGAAAATCCACCAAGCCACGACTCTCCTGAATACCGTTACCTGCCAAGTAGGCAATGAATATCGCAATAACAAATACATCGGCCATTGACCATTTGCTGAGCACGTTGCTAATCCATGTCAGCGACTGACTCATTGAGGCACTGATCGGTAACAGCAAGGCTAACAGGATAAGTGCCTTAATCAGTGGCACAACCACACTGAACACGAGGATCAGCACCGCAACGGGTATGTGACCATTGGCGTGCAGTTCTCGGGCAGTACCCAGAATGCTACGTGTTTTGTCAAAAGCATTGACAGTGCCTGTCACGTCCAGACTCTCCACCACCATATCCACCAGGTTGTTTACCAGTGAGGGTGTGTTCGGGCTTTCCTGTATGAGTTGCTTACCCAGATCCACTAGCGCTACTTTCTCAACGGTGCCTGAGACGCTAAGCATCGGTTGGGTTAAGCCCGGGTACAACAAGCCATAGGCGCAGAGCAGTAGCAGTACGCCAAAAATTTTTTTCATAGAGTGTTGGTAATCGGAGCCGAAGATAGACTAGTTCAGGCTAGAAACGAGTCGCTGGTTGTGGAGGTGTATCGTCTACTTTACGCAGATACCACATGCCCAGCAGAAACAATATCAGTATAGACAACAGACCTATCCTGGGGTTGCCCGTGGTTGCCGCCACCACGCCAACCAGAAACGGGCCCAATACCGCAGCCGCTTTGCCTAGCATGTTGAGAAATCCAAAATACTCCCCGTTCTTGCCCGGTGGAATCAGTTGTCCGAATAGGGACCGACTGAGCGATTGGACGCCTCCTTGAACCAGTCCAAGCGCAACAGCCAGGATATAGAATTCAATGTCAGAACTCATAAAGCTGGCACAGACGGTTGCGATGACGTAAGCCCATAGACCGATCCATAATCCACGCTTAGCACCATAGCGTTCACCAATTCGACCAAATACCAGTGTGGCTGGGAAACCAATAAACTGTACGAGCAACAACGCTATGATCAAACTGTTGGGGTCTAGCCCTATTGCCATGCCATAATCCACGGCCATGCGAATGATGGTCGCCACGCCGTCGATGTACAACCAATAAGCCACTAAAAACCACCACAAGTTTCGCTGTTGTCGAATGGAGCTCAGCGTATTAAGCAGCTTTCTAACTTCTTTGCCAATTTGTACATCGTCGCCTGCAGTCGGAGGTTGTTCTCGAATATTAATAAGTAGTGGCAGGGTAAATACCGCCCACCACAGCGCGACACTGAGGAACGAAAAACGCACGGCTGCTGCGGCATCTGCCAGACCAAACCAGGCGGGTTTGAGTGTCATGGTGACGTTGATCAGAAACAATAAGCCGCCACCAAGGTAGCCCAATGAATAACCCTGCGCTGAGAGTCGGTGAAAATGGGCAGGCGATGTGAGCGCTGGCAGCATGGCATCGTAAAAAACATTGGCACCGGAAAAACCGATGATGGCCACCACGTAAAGACTGATGGCCCAAGGCCACGCACCTTGTGCCACCAGAAACAACCCGGCAGTGGTGACTGTGCCCAACAAGGCAAACATCAGTAACCAGCGCTTGTGAGTGCCTCCCGAGTCAGCAACGGCACCCAATACCGGCGCTAATATCAAGATGAGAAAACTGGCTCCGGAGTTACCAAGCCCTAACCAGAATGTGCTTGTTGTCGGGTCGGTGCCACTACTCCAGTACTGTTTGAAAAACAGCGGGAAGAACCCCGCCATGACGGTAGTGGCAAACGCCGAATTTGCCCAATCATAAAACGCCCAGGATAACTGGGATCGTTTGTTGTCCTGCTGCATGGCTATGCCCGGGGGTGTCCAGGCTAAATGGTAGCCGTGTTTGCACGTCCATAGCGTAATAAAACGCTATGGCAGGCCGCAGGCCTACAAAAAATACCGTCGGGGCCTGAATCTCAGCGGGTGAGCCCCGCTAGCGGATTGCGTTTATCAGGCGTGTCAGGACTGGTGCTTGCGTTGCCACCACAGGTTCGGCACGTGTGGCAAACGGGAATTGTTGAGCGGTTTCCATACGTGTGCAGGCACACTGAATCATGTCCTCTGTTATCAAAAGTTCAGAGTCGTACCGGGCCAGTAGCGCGGCATAGGTCATGTCATCCAGTGACGGTAGGGCACTGGCTTCATCATGGACCGGGTAATCAACAGGTGGGTGCATGTTCCTAAAAAATCAAGGCGACCGAGCGTCGTACCCCCATACTTTTAACCTATGCGCATGACACTGTGTTTACAGTCATGTTGAATATGGCTATCCAGATTGTCAAAGCGTGCAATCGGTCGCATTAACAGGTTGACCTGTGCCCATTATTCGTCGCGAAGCTGTCCGGCAATACTGGCGCGAGATAGTCGCAGGGCGGGGTACAAACCTGCAAGAAACGCTGACGTGCAAGCCAGCAAGACTGTGTCTGAAATCGAACCGGACGGCATGATACTTTGCATCGTCCAGCCAAACGAGAGGACATTGATGACCTTGATCAGGATCTGCGACATGAGCCAGCCCAG
>CALKXZ010000479.1 GCA_938003775.1 uncultured Granulosicoccus sp.
GTGTTGCTGGCTCTGGGCAGGCGTTCAAAGATGCCGCTGATCAGTTTACTCAGCACGATATTTATTGAATTCTGGAGAGGCATTCCATTGGTGGCTGTATTGTTCATGGCGACCATCATGTTTCCATTGTTCTTGCCTGCAGGTGTTACGTTTGATCAGCTGCTAAGAGCGGTGATTGGCGTTGCCTTGTTCGCCTCTGCCTACATGGCAGAAGTGGTACGTGGTGGACTGCAAGCCATACCCAAGGGTCAATATGAGGGGGCTATGGCACTGGGGTTGCCGTATTCAAAGATGATGCGACTGGTCGTACTCCCGCAGGCCCTAAAGATAGTTATCCCAGGTATCGTAAACACGTTTATCGGCTTGTTCAAAGACACGACGCTGGTGTTAATCATCGCGTTATTCGATCTGCTGGGTATCGTACAGGCGTCTATCGCTGACCCTAACTGGTCGATCAAATCCGTGCCGTATACGGGTTATGCCTTCGTTGCCATTGTGTTCTGGATCTGTTGTTACAGCATGGCCCTTTACAGCCGGCATATAGAGGATAAGTTACACACAGGACACAAACGATAATGCAAAACGAACAGCAGAATTCAACCAATACGATGCAAGTTAGTAACGAGAAGGTGATCAGTATCACCGATATGGACAAGTGGTACGGGCAATTTCATGTGCTTAAAAGCATCGATCTGACTGTGCGGCGTGGTGAGCGTATTGTTATTTGTGGGCCGTCTGGTTCGGGTAAGTCAACACTCATTCGATGTATTAATCGTTTGGAAGAGCATCAGCATGGGTCTATCAATGTTGATGGTATAGAGCTGAATAATGATCTGAAGAACATTGATGCGATCCGTCGCGAGGTTGGCATGGTGTTCCAGCACTTCAATCTGTTTCCGCATTTAACCGTATTGGAAAACTGCACTCTTGCGCCAATTTGGGTGAAAAAAATGCCCAAAAAAGAAGCCGATGCTATTGCCATGAAATACCTGGAGCGGGTACGCATTCCAGAGCAGGCCAATAAATTTCCTGGGCAGCTTTCTGGCGGGCAGCAACAGCGCGTAGCCATTGCCCGTTCGCTGTGTATGAATCCTAAAATCATGTTGTTTGATGAGCCGACGTCGGCACTGGATCCTGAAATGATCAAGGAGGTGTTGGATGTCATGATCGAGCTGGCACGCGAGGGTATGACTATGATTGTGGTCACCCACGAGATGGGTTTTGCCAAAACCGTGGCTAATCGCGTCATATTTATGGATGGTGGGCAGATCATTGAAGAGAATGAGCCACAGGAATTTTTCAATAATCCACAATCGGAACGTACACAATTGTTCCTGAGTCAGATTTTAGCCCATTGACGCAAGTAATATTCGATGGTGCAAGTTCCCGTGTTGCAGTCAATAACTGTGAAATAAAACTCCGTAGCTATTGACAGTGGATAGCGATACTTCCATAATTATCGGCTTGCCTGAAGGAGGGATTCCCGAGCGGTCAAAGGGGGCAGACTGTAAATCTGCTGGCTCAGCCTTCGGAGGTTCGAATCCTCCTCCCTCCACCATTTCAGTGCAAGTGAGGCGGTTGCTCTAGGTCTGAACAGGCGCAAATATCAGTAATTGTTGCAGTCTAAGGCACAGGCAAGTCCGTCTGAAGTAACGCAGTAGTAGTCTGTTGGGTAGGTGATTTTTCAAGCGAAGCGGGTGTCGTATAATGGCTATTACCTCAGCCTTCCAAGCTGATGACGAGGGTTCGAATCCCTTCACCCGCTCCAGTTTGGCAAATTAGCAAGCGCTCATATAGCTCAGTCGGTAGAGCACTTCCTTGGTAAGGAAGAGGTCACCGGTTCAATTCCGGTTATGAGCTCCAGTCTTTTGTAGGGCGGATGAGGCAGAAGAGGCAGATGAGTAAGTGTGCTGTAGTTAGTTGCAATAGCAGTATCGAATTCTAGTTTATAG
The DNA here is from genome assembly GCA_938003775.1 of uncultured Granulosicoccus sp. GTDB lineage: Bacteria > Pseudomonadota > Gammaproteobacteria > Granulosicoccales > Granulosicoccaceae > Granulosicoccus. Next base: position 1,953 of record CALKXZ010000479.1, read on the forward strand.
CGCTAATGCCGCGGCGTCGCGTGGCACTGTAATCATAGTCGACGACAGAACTTATCAATCCGGTAGAGGCAGCGCCTGATGTCTAAGGAAAAATTCGAACGAAACAAACCCCATGTCAACGTAGGCACAATAGGCCACGTAGATCATGGTAAGACGACGCTGACAGCGGCGTTAACGATCTGTCAGTCAGAGAAGATGGGCGGCGAGGCCAAAGCCTATGACCAGATTGATAACGCGCCGGAAGAGAAAGCGCGCGGTATCACGATAGCGACAGCGCACGTCGAATACGAGTCAGACAACCGCCACTACGCGCACGTTGACTGCCCCGGGCATGCCGATTACGTGAAAAACATGATCACTGGAGCGGCGCAGATGGACGGGGCCATTCTGGTGTGTTCAGCGGCCGACGGTCCAATGCCACAAACGCGGGAGCACATCCTGCTGGCGCGTCAGGTCGGGGTGCCGTACATCGTTGTGTACCTGAACAAGGCGGACATGGTGGACGATGCCGAGCTGCTGGAGCTGGTTGAAATGGAAGTGCGGGAGCTGCTGGACAGCTACGAGTTCCCTGGCGACGATACGCCGATTATCACAGGCTCAGCGCTCAAAGCCATCGAAGGGGATACCTCCGAGATTGGTCGTCCGTCAATTGATCGTTTGATTGAGGCGCTGGATACGTACATTCCCATGCCAGAGCGTCCGGTGGACCAGCCGTTTTTGATGCCGGTGGAAGATGTGTTCTCGATCTCGGGTCGTGGCACCGTGGCCACAGGTCGTGTGGAGCGTGGGGTTGTCAAGGTCGGTGAGGAGATCGAGATAGTGGGTATCCGAGATACCACCAAGACGACGGTGACCGGTGTAGAGATGTTCCGTAAGCTGCTGGATCAGGGCGAGGCGGGGGACAACGTGGGCATATTGTTGCGCGGTACCAAGCGCGATGATATCGAGCGAGGGCAGGTGCTGTGTAAGCCGTCATCGATCACGCCGCACACGAAGTTTGAGGCCGAGATTTATGTATTGGGTAAGGATGAAGGCGGGCGTCATACGCCATTTTTCAACAACTACCGGCCGCAGTTCTACTTTCGCACCACGGATGTGACGGGGGCGGTAGAGTTGCCGTCAGGCACCGAGATGGTGATGCCGGGAGACAACGTGAAGATCACGGTGGCGCTGATCAACCCGATAGCCATGGAAGATGGTTTGCGTTTTGCGATTCGTGAAGGTGGCCGTACCGTGGGTGCGGGTGTTGTCGCGAAAATTATCGAGTAATTAAGTTATGGCAGCCAGTCAAACAATCCGAATTCGTCTCAAAGCATTCGATCACCGCCTGATCGATCGTTCTGCGAAAGAAATTCTTGAAACCGCCAAGCGTACCGGTGCTCGTGTTCTGGGTCCGATTCCCTTGCCTACCAAGAAAGAGCGTTTCACTATTCTGGTCTCTCCGCACGTCAACAAAGACGCGCGTGACCAGTACGAGATTCGTACGCACAAGCGATTGATGGATATCGTTGACCCAACAGAAAAGACGGTCGATGCACTGATGAAGCTGGATCTCGCAGCTGGTGTCGATGTACAGATCAAATTGAATTGATCAGTTTGTTACCGATGTAGAAACACCAGCAGCCATTGCTGCCGGTGGTTGTTTGAAAAGCCCGCCATGTGCGGGCTTTTTTGACAGCAACGTTTGTTGAAAGGAGGTAGCTTACGTTGGCTGGTGCAGGGCATTTTCACCACGAGGCAATTCCGGCGGCAACCCTTAGCAGAGTAGAGAATGCACGGATTTGTTGTCTTGATGGCTCGCTAGCCGAGGATGACGATGAATACCCGTGTATTTGATGGACACAATGATGTACTCAGTCAATTGCGCGATGCCGGTGGGGTTGCTGCGGCTGAACGTTTTCTCTCTGTATCAGATTTTCATATCGATACGATCAAGGCTGCAAAAGGCAATTTTGGTGGCGGTTTCTTTGCACTGTGGGTAGCCAGCCCAGGCGATGGTGATTATCAAGCCTTGATGGTGCAGGAAAGTTACGATGTACCATTACCGGAACCGGTTGATTATCAAGATGCTCTCAAAGTGGTACTGGAGCAAACTGCCATATTGATAAGGCTACAGCAGTTAGGTGCTGTTGATATTTGCACGGGTATCGAGCAACTGGAGAGGTGTCTGACAACCGACACGCTTGCAGCCATCCTACACTTGGAAGGCTGTGAGGCCATTGATCCAGATTTTCACACGCTAGATGTGCTTTATGCCGCAGGGTTACGCTCATTAGGTCCGGTGTGGAGCCGTTCAACGGTGTTTGGTGAGGGTGTGCCTTTTCGGTATCCGTCCTCCTCAGATACGGGTGGCGGTTTGACCGACCTGGGCATTGAATTGGTCAAACGTTGCAATGCAATGGGTATCATGATCGACCTATCGCACATCAATGCGGCGGGTTTTTATGATGTGGCCAAGCACAGTCACTACCCTCTGGTTGCCACACATTCAAATGTACACGCCTTATGCCCGCATGCTCGAAATTTGACCGATGAGCAATTACAGATGATCAAAGCCAGTGGTGGCATGGTCGGTCTTAATTTTGCCAGTGCTTTTCTGCGAGCCGACGGTCGAATGCTCCCTGATGTGCCGATTGATCAGATGCTAAGGCATCTGGACTATCTGCTGAAAGCTCTGGGTGAGAATGGTGTGGGGTTGGGGTCTGATTTTGATGGGGCAGTGGTGCCTGATGCATTGGGTGATGTATCCGGATTGCCGGTATTAATCAGCGCCATGCAAGCACACGGTTACGGACAGGCGTTGATAGAAAAGCTGTGTCACGGCAATTGGATTGATGTGCTGAAGCGAACGTGGCACCGGTAGTTGTGCGCAAAAGCCCGTGTCTGTGCGAATCAGATTTCCTCTGATATTTCCAGATCAAAAACAATCAGACTGTCTATACCATGCTGCAGCAATGCAACCAGCGCTTGTCCTGCTGCTTTGTGTTCAGGGTGGGCTAAGTATGCATCGCGCGCAGCGGCATCGCTGAAGTCGATGATAAAGCCATCATTAAAACCCTTTGCCAGGGATTCTGGACTGACGTTTTCGCCAAAGTGGGAGTTGAGCATACCGGGCACAACAGATTGCAAGGATGCTAAGCGTTGATAGAGTTGATCTCTCTGCGTCTTGGTCACATCATCATGAAATTGCACGAATACGCAGTGTCGGATCATGGCCAATCCAGGTTAGGTGGTTTACGGTTTTACAGGCTGTAACATCGGTGATCCTTCAGCAATAAAGAGCGGGCCTAAGCCCGCTTCTTCATTTGTGCAGCTATTTTAATAGTGGGCTTTTAATTACCAATCTGGGATAAGAGATTCGGATTCATCACAAGATTACGAACACCATGGGCGTAGTTTTCGTCGAACACATTATTGCCCAGCCACGCACCCACCGTCTTGATGTTCACCTTGGCAACGCTGGGACGAACGCTCCATGATACCTGTAGTGGTGAGCCTTTCTCGTTGTAGCTGGGTCCCGTGGTAGAGCCAGCGTACTGAATAGGCGTGCCTGTGTTGTTAGGAATATTCACAGCCTGCTGATACCCATTGACTTCACCCAGCTCGGTGAGCGTTGTGAAATCCAATGCGCTGTCGTCGTTCACCAGCACGTATACCTGAGTTTCCACGCGTAGTTGTGGATTCGCAATAGATTCACTTAAGCAGGAGCCTAAGGTAGGGCCTGGCTTAACCTGTGCGGTTGAGTGAACATAATGCACTTCTATCGTATCTCCCGGAGTCAGGGAGCCATGGTCGTTAGCGCCAACCTCTATGTCGATGGGCATCAGTTCTGCTTCAGTGAGCTCGCCGGAGTATTTAAAGCCAGTCTGGTGACCTTTGCCGTCGCCATTGCCAACGTACTCGGTGAATTCGCCGCCTTTGTGTTCAGCACTTTCATGAAAGTGGATATTGCACAGGTTCATTTCTGTGTAAGCAGGTGCTTGTTCGAATGCACGGCTATTACTGCCAGCGACAGAATCAATATCTCGTGGTGATTGAGGCCCGAAACCAGCACCTTCAGTGGTCTTTGCCAGCATCTTGCGCTGTTTTTCAATGCTTGCATCATCGACCTCTCCTGCAGCATTCAACACAGCGGCAGATGCACCGGTAAGTGCCAATATGGATGTTGCAACGGCCAATCTTTTTCTAAGATTTCTAGTCATTTTTGTCTATCTAAATTGTAAGATTTGTTCGATAAATGCCTTACCCGATAAAGCGGTACTACAAGGCAGCCCCCTACAGAATTACTGCAGCGGACAAACGATACTACGAGTTGCGTGTCAAATTGGCTTAAATTATCGTTTTGGACAAATCTCCGGTTTCGTCGCTCATCAATTGCTGAAAAAAACGTGCAGCATAAGCGCGCAAATGGGATGCCGCAAAATGCAAAAAGGTCGCTCTAACTCATTCGCTGGTGAGAATGTAGCTAGGCGACCTTGAGTCTATCAGTGCAGCCCCAGGAGCCTGCGGGCTTAGGGCCGCTCCGCAGGCTCGATCAAATAGGCCGGTCACTGCATATTGTCTAGCTCAGCGAACAGTTTCGCATCCTAGACTGCAAATGTGACGCCGATTAATTAGCGCTCTAAGGCGCCAACACCGGAGAAGCGAAAAGCTTCTTTTTCCAACGCATCTAGCTCTTCGGGTGCCATTTGATCATGGGCAACGAGTATGCGGCCTAAAAACACCAAGGGTAATTCATCTTCGCGCCCTTCTAGATGGTACTTAATGGCCTCGGCTGCGGCGGCACCGACATCATCACCCATACGCATCGGTGTCGCGTCCAGTTCCTTACGACGAATGGCGTCCAGTTCCAGGCCTGTTCCGCCCCAACCCGTGGAGAAGATATCATCGGCTCGATCAGCCCCCAGCAGTGCCTCCATGGAGCCCATTGCCATTGCTGTGTTGGCGTTATGAATGACCGTGACCTCTGGGTAAGCCTGTAAAATGAGGTTGGTTCCGTCAAAGCCACCTTCTCGCGTGTAGTCACCATAGTGTTCATAGGCCAATGTCCAGTTGGCCTTTTCCTCTATGCATTTTTGAAAGTCACCCGATCGCTGGTTGTCAGTGATACCCGGAATACCGCGATTCATCGCGTAGACCACATCATTGCCGAGCCGTTCTGCCATGTAGTCACAGATATTTAAGGCGCCGAGCGTTGAAGAGAAGTCGAACCAGCCAGCTGGCTGCACATCAAATTGCTTTAAAGGCGTGAAGAAAGACCAGACAAATGTTTTGAAATCGTCGCTCTTGGATAAGCGGTCTATATTGTCGGCCTGAGTAGCAAGCTCGGATGGGCCAAACACAATAAAATCATACAAGTCGCCATCCTGCAGTACCTGCTCGGTATAGGTACTTTGCAATGAGTGTTCTATCTGTCGTGAGGCAAATTCGGTTGTCTCATACGGGATATTCAATTCATCCAGCCGTTTGGTGAAAGCCAGATAGGCACGTGCCCAGAAATCTGATACGTCGGCGGACGGATAGACCAACCCAATCTTGATAGGCTCTTTTTGTTCTACCGCCAGCGGTACTGCCGCTGAACCCACTACCTCTTGCAGCATTTCGACGCTGCCTGGTTTGTTCACCTCATCGGGTAACCAATAATCGCGATCAGCGGCATCAGGGAGTTCCATTAATGGCAACTTATCTGCCGCGAACGAAGGCGAACTGCCCATGATCAACGCGAGTGCCATGCCTATGGCAACATGATCAACTCTTTTCATATTCAAGTCTCCTGAAATCTTGCAACGTGAAAAAGCGGTTAACTGCCAGCCTGTATCAATGACAGAGTCGGTTTATCGAACCGCAGAAGTTTCGCCAGCGAATAGCCAGCCCAGAACACACAAGCCTAAAATGATGGTGGCAACAATGAGAGCAAACCTGGCAAGGTGCCTGTTCTCAGGCGTTTTTAGCGCGTGCATAAAACCACCTTGCCCATCGCGATCTTTCATCTGTAACCACGTATAAAAAGCCACTGATGAGATGATGACGACACCGGAGGCAACTGACTGCCAGAAAAACTCAATACGTAAAGTGACCAGAGCGTTGATCATCATGGCCAGCAGCAACACCCCGGCCAGTGAGCCCACGATGGAGCCACGTCCACCGAACAGCGATGTTCCTCCGACAACCACAGCAGCGATAACGTGTAAGTTGAAAAAAGGAGCCGAGGTGGCCTGTATGGCGTTGAGCTTGCCAGCGAGCATCACACCCGCCAAGCCAGCCATAGAACCCATCAGCACATACACGTAAACTTTATACCGGTTAACCGGTACACCGGTGAGTTCAGCTGCTTCGGGGTTGGAGCCGATGGCAATGGCGTAGCGTCCTAGCTTGGTACGGGTGTAGATGACATAGCCAACTATGAGTGTTGTCAGACCAATGACCACGGGCACGGGTATAAAACCGGGAATGGCCCCGCGCCCGATAGCGACTATCTCCTCGGGGAAGCGAGAAAGCACCACGCCTTTGGCTAGCACCAGTGCGAATCCTCGATACACAAGATCCATTGCCAACGTGCCGATCAAGTCTGGTACTCGTAACTTGGTGATAATCAATCCGTTGATTAATCCGCATAGGGCACCCAATGAGATAGCCAGTGTTACAGCGACCCACCAGGGAAATCCATAGGACTTGACCATGTAGCCCATAATAATAGCGGTCAATGCTGCAACAGAGCCAATGGACAGATCGATACCACGCGTTGTGATAACCAAGGTCATGGCCATAGCCATAGGCATATACAGTGCTGCATCCTTAAGGATAATGTCGAAGTTGGACACTCGAAAATAACGAGTAGGCTCCAGTACCAGCATCATCAACAGCAACGCCGCTATCATCGCCATAGGACCTAATAGCGCCAGATAACGATCCAGTTTTTCACGACCAGTAAGACCAGCTTGTGTGTCAGGTTCACTCATGAGCTCAGGCCGCCTGGTCCGAAGCTGCACCAACCATCATGCCTAGCACACTGGCAATATCGCTCTCGGTGGTCTTAACAACACCGGCACGACGACCTCGACGCATAATCTGAATGCGATCAGAAATAGCGAAAACATCATCCAGGCTGTGCGAAATAACAATGACACCGAGTCCTTGATCTCGAACAGTTTCAATCAGTTTTAGCGTGCGACTGGTTTCACGAGGGCCCAGTGCAGCAGTGGGTTCGTCCATGACTAATACCTTCAGATCGCTGTGATAGACCGCTCTTGCTATCGCAATTGCCTGTCTTTGTCCCCCTGAGAGGCTGTCAGTGGGGACATCCATGCTGCGTAGCGTGACACCGAGCCGTTCGCGTAACGTTCGCTCAGCTTCTGATCGCATACGTTTGTTGTCCAGAATTTCTAGACCCAGTAATTTTTTGGTTAACTCACTGCCTAGAAACATATTCGCAGCAGGCGTTAAATGGTCTGCCAGTGCGAGGGTTTGGTACACCGCGTCAATACCGTGTTCGATGGCGTCGGAATGACTGTTCATCGTCAGTTCCTGCCCTTCAAGTAGCATGGAACCTGCAGTAGGGCGAAGTACACCGGTGAGGATTTTGATGAGCGTGGACTTGCCAGCGCCGTTGTCGCCCACAATGGCCAGCACTTCTCCGGCGTGTAAATCCAGGTCAACAGCTTCCAATGCTGTGACACCACCAAAGCGCTTGGTTATGCCACGCATTGCTACCAGCGGTGCTGAAGTTTCAGTCATTATGGTGCATCCTAAGTGCAACTGGTTTGTGGGACGTTATCGGTAACGTTACCAGTTTTTTTGTGGAAAATACACCTGTTCAGATAATTTCATCACTGATCAACAGTGAAGAGACATCGAAACAATTTACCAACGGAGACACTATGAAATACGTGCACATCATTGCAACGCTTGCTATTTTTCAGTTCATTGTATTCAGCGTGTTAGTAGGGCAGGCACGGCTCAAGTATGGCGTTAAGGCCCCTGCCATCAGTGGCAATGAACACTTCGAGCGTGTGTTTCGTGTCCAAATGAATACACTGGAGCAACTGGTTTGTTTTTTGCCAGCATTGTTTTTGGCCGCTGCCTATTGGTCACCGGTGTTCGCATCAGCTGTCGGTGTTGTGTACTTGGTCGGCCGAATGATTTATCGGCACTCGTACATTGAAAATCCGACTGGTCGTGCCGTAGGATTTGTTATGAGTCTCGTACCCACGCTTGTGTTGTTGGTAGCGGGTTTAATAGGCGCGTTGATCAATTAGGTGTGAGCGTTGGCTGTTATAGGGGTTTTTCCTGGATCTCGCTTAGCGTGATTAAGCTCGATCCAGAAAAACACCGTGCAACGGCTTATTATTCTGCTGCGTCCGCACCGACGGCTTGCAACTGTTGATAGTTTTGTAAGCCAACACGTTCTAGCAGGTCTAATTGCGTTTCGAGAAAATCAATATGTCCCTCTTCATCTTTCAGTAATCCCTCAAAAATGTTCTTAGACACATAGTCACCTTCAGCTTCGCAAATCTCCTTGGACTTCGCGTAAGACTCTCGAGCTTCGATTTCTGCAGCCAGATCGCCTTCCAGAACTTCTTTCACGTTCTGACCAATGCGTAAACTCCCCAGGGTTTGTAAGTTTGGGTGACCTTCCAAAAAGATGATGCGTTCAATGAGCATGTCAGCATGCTGCATTTCTTCAATAGATTCCTCCCGCTCTTTTTTGGCCAATTTTGTCAGGCCCCAGTCGTCCAGTAATCGGTAATGCAGCCAGTACTGGTTCACTGATGCAAGCTCTAAAAATAATGCTTCGTTCAAACGTTCGATGACCTTGTCACTACCTTTCATTGTATGTTCTCTCGGTTTTTCCAATCGTTATGAATGACATAGTGGCTGATAGGAAAACCCCTGACAACCTCAGGGGAATATATACAGCTGTAACGAGTTTAAATGACGGTCTCGGTGTATTGTCCCTTTATGAGTGCAGATGGTGTGTGCGGTAACCTGTTGCCACTATTTTCAAGAGTGGCTAATTTTGCAGATTACAGCGCCTGCTCAATACTGAGTAGTTCGTTGGTTTGAGATTGATTTGCTTGTGCCGCCAGATCCTTTTTTTTGATAAAAGTGAGTGCAGATTCACTAATCACCCTCTCTGCCAGCGGAAAACAGTTGCAGCATTTTGGCTGTTTCCCAAGTTCTGCATAAACATTCTTTGGGCAAAGATCAGGTCTTGCGCATTTGGACATCATGCAATTAACAGCTTTGTCTATATCGCAAGATGAAATGCAATTGCAATGGCAAATGATCATGAGAGCATCACTACCTATACACGTTGATTGTGTGCTGCCGTGGGTACACAGGATATGAAAATACGACTAAATTCGCAAACAGTGTTCATTTATAGGGTGTATTCGTTGCCATCAGGAACAGCTGTGTTGATACAGTGGGATTTTGGGATAAAGCAACGCTCATATTAGGTCAGTTGTTAAACGTCGGCTAAAAGTGGGTTGAGAATTCCTCGGGGTCAGAACACCAATGTGTCGCGGTAAAAAGTCACCTAGTCATCACTTTTGTCAGCATTCTTGCGGGGTCCAATAATAGTGGGGCCAATAATGCGCCAATTAGTTTCTTTTGGATTGAAAATGCCTGATTTCGTACAAGGGCATTTCGGGATAGCATTGACCGCTGTACAAAGACTATCACGGTAAATCCACAGTTATAGCAAGGTTTTGTCGCTGTATTGAGCCTTGATAACGGCCATAACCTGGCAAAGGCGTCCTGTATTGGTTGCAAATTGCCGTTTGGAATACGCCAGAAGAGATGATCCATCCACACAGTCGTGTGTCAATGATCTGCCTCCGCATTACAAGGGTTAACAGTTAACTCGGGCCAAGGCAGGATCGGGCTGACAGACTATCTGCGCGAGTCAATCTGTAACCGAATCACGATTCATATGGGTCATGCGTGCCACCTAGGGCGTATTGACAAGCATTAGTGAAATAGCCAGTATCACTTGACATTGAGCATGGCCCTGTATGCCTTGGCGAGCTCTGTATTTATTTTCTACAGTCCCGCTCCAATGGTTGTCGCGACTTAATTGCCACCACGCGTTGTCGCGACATTTGGCTGCCAGGAACAACATGGTCGATGGTTTGATTGACCAGAAGTCGCTCTGGTCAAAACCTTAGGAGGATTGTCGATGAAAAAATGGTTGTCAACACTCGCTGGTGTCGCACTTGCCACCACTTTAGTACACACTGCCACTGCGCAAGATAAACCCAGCATGGGTGTGGTTGTAAAAATTGGCGGCATTCCCTGGTTTAATGCCATGGAAACCGGTATCCAGGAAAAAGGCGAGGAGCTGGGGCTGGACGCGTTTATGGTCGGACCGGTATCCGCAGATCCAGCGTTACAGGTACGTGCCATTGAAGATTTGATTGCCCGTAACGTCGATATTATTGGCGTGGTACCCAATGACGAAACAGCTTTGGAACCGGTGCTTGAAAAAGCGCGCGCTGCGGGCATTAAAGTCGTCTCCCACGAAGGCCCGGGACTACAGAATGTTGACTGGAATTTCGAATTGGCTTCGGCCACGGGTTTTGGTGAAGCGCATGCAGAATTACTGGCACAGAAGATGGGCGGCAAGGGTGAGTACGCCGTTTTTGTCGGTTCACTGACCGTACCCCTGCACAATGCTTGGGCTGATGCCGCCAATGAGTACATGGCCGCTAACTACCCGGACATCAAAAAAGTAGGTGAACGTTACGGTGTTGCAGAAAATGTTGACGACAGCCGCAAGACAGCGCTGGACTTAATAGCAGCCAACCCGGATTTGGGAGGATTTCTAGCGTTTGGTAGTCAGGGTCCCATTGGTGCGGGGCGCGCGATTGAAGAACGCCGACTGGGCGGCAAGGTGCATGTACTGGGACCCTTCTCACCGGGGCAAGGTCAGAAGCTTGTTAAGACGGGCATTATCTCTGGCGGCTACATGTGGAATCCGGCGGAAGCAGGCCGTGTATTTGTCACCATGGGGAAGATGTTATTAGATGGCGACGAGATTGCCGATGGCACTGACATACCGGGCCTTGGTGTTGTGAGTCCCGATGCCGCTACGCGCAACATCATCACAGACAATCTGCTGGAAATAAATGATTCCACGGTCGATGGGTTGGCTGATCTGGGTTTGTAGTTCGTCAGATCAATCAATGGTTGTTCTTTCAACTAGGCCACACTCGCTACCTTGGTGAGTGTGGCCGTTTCTCTCTACACCGTGATAATCGATACTGAAACGAATATATTGGTGTGCGTTGTCAACCCCAACACTAGGTACATGATGTGCCAATGCCGATGGTAATGTCGGCACACAGTGGATCAACTACGTCTGCATTGAGACTGAAAAACGTATCCAAGCGATTTGGGGGCGTACAGGCGCTGGATGCATTGGATTTTGATGTCTCGCAAGGTGAAGTGCATTGTCTTGCTGGCGAAAACGGGTGTGGGAAAAGCACGTTGATCAAAATTGTGACGGGTGTGTACGAGCCCGATGCTGGTGCTGAGATGGAGTATTTCGGCGAACCGGTAACACACATTACACCGACTCAGGCACGAAGGCGTGGCATTGCTGTGATCTGGCAGGATCTTGCTCTGTTCCCTGAGATGAGTGTTGCGGAAAATATCGCCTTTGATTCTTTGGTGGGTAGTAGATTGCGCCGTGTTGATCATTCAGCATTGGCGCAAACAGCGGGAGATGTGCTCGATAAGCTTGATTTGCAGCTGGACCTAACTGCGCCGCTGAACTCTCTGCCCATCGCCAAACGGCAGATGGTTGCTATCGCAAGAGCGTTGGTTGGTGAGGCGCGGATGATCTTCATGGATGAGCCGACGGCTTCACTGACACAAGCTGAAACAGATAGCTTACTCACGATTGTCAGAACGCTCTCTGCACAAGGTGTCGCGATTGTTTTCGTCAGTCATCGTTTGGCAGAAGTACTGGACATTGCCAGGCGCGTCACGGTGATTAAAGACGGACAATTGGTCGGGGTATACCCAGCTCAGGGTATGACGCAATCTCGCCTGACTACACTGATGACTGGGCAGTCACTAAAGCATCAGGTCAGGTCACGTGATTTGAGCAATGCGCCCGTTGTGCTGAATGTGCAAGGTTTAACTCGAGAGGCTGAGTTCACAGATGTATCGCTGCAAATTCGTGCTGGCGAGGTGCTCGGTCTAACAGGCCTTATTGGTGCGGGTCGAACCGAATTAGCTCATGTCTTGTTTGGTATGCGTCAACCATCCCAAGGAGTGATTGAGTTAAACGGCAAGCCGGTTACGTTTTCATCAAATCGAGACGCGATGCAAGCGGGTGTTGCTTATGTGTCTGAGGATAGGTTGTCGCTTGGGCTTATCCAACCTCAATCCATCGCAGCGAACATTGTGTTGCCCATATTGTCACGACTGACACATCGCAGCGGTCTGTTGTCTCGACAGCTTACGGCAGAAACAGTGAAGCACTGGATCAACGAATTGACAATTAAGGTGGGTGATTCTGATGATGCGGTGTCAACGCTATCCGGTGGTAATCAGCAGCGCGTGGTGCTATCTAAGTGGCTCAGTACAGAGCCACGATTATTAATTCTTGACAGTCCTACTGTGGGTGTTGACGTTGGTGCTCGTGCTGGTGTGTTTGACATCGTGCAGCGATTGGCTGATCAAGGGCTAGCGATACTGCTTATTTCAGATGAAGTGTCGGAGGTGTATTTCAATGCTGATCGCATTTTGCATATGGGGAATGGCCAGATAATTCAAGCGTATTCTCCAGCTGATACAACCATAGATGCGTTAGAGAGTTGCATCTATGCGTAAATACTTTACTACGCATCCATCAGAAAGCTGGCTATTGGTGGTTCTGCTGTTGATGATTGTGGGTTTGTCACTGGCAACAGATCAATTTCTGACACTCGGTAACATCAGCTCACTGCTTAACAATAACTCGGTGAACCTGATATGGGCAGTTGGTTTGCTGGTGGTGCTGATAGCTGGCGGTATAGACATTTCCTTTGCTGTGGCCGCGTCAGTGGTTCAATACGTCGCTGTATTTGTACTTGAACTATTCGGCGGTGGAAACTGGGCCGTCGGATTTATTGTCGCTGGCCTGTTGGGTATTGCGCTGGGATGTATTAATGCAGCCTTAGTGCATCAATTCCGAATCATAACCATTGTCGTCACTATTGCTACGTTTAATGCCTATTTTGGCTTATTGATGTATTTCAGCAAAGGTAAGTTTATCTATAACTTGCCGGAGTGGTGGAGTGCTCGTGTGGTGTTGTTAGAACATCAAGGTGCGGATGGGCGATGGGCAGAGTTGAATCTGCCGGTACTGGTAATGTTGTTGTGTGTGCTGGCCACCTGGGTACTGATTCGGTATACAACCACGGGTCGTCAATTGTATGCCTTTGGTGATAACCCAGAGGGTGCTGCGCGGGCGGGGATTAATGTCGCTGCCATGCAGTTTGTCGCGTTTGGTTGGATGGGATTGATGGCAGGCATTGGTGGGCTAATGCAGGTCAACATCACTCAGGAAGTCGTACCCAATGCGTTGATCGGTCGCGAACTGGATGTCCTGGCGGCTGTGGTGCTCGGAGGCGCTAGACTCGGCGGTGGGCGAGGTACCGTGCTGGGATGCGTGCTTGGTGTCTCATTGGTCGTCATTACGCAAAACGGACTCAACTTACTGGGTGTGTCTCCGTTTGCATTTAAAATGATTATCGGTGCCATTATCTTGATTGCCATTTCAACATCGCGTTTATCGTTCGGCCCTAGGTTGACCGGTACGCCTGTTATGCGCCAATGAACACAATGCTGTTGCGCTTACGTCGCTTGTTTGGCCCAGAACTACCCGCCTTGCTCGTATTTCTACTGCTGGTCGTTGTTGGCTTTGGATTCATAGCGCCGCGGTTTATGACCATGGCAAATTTTGAATCGATCGCCTTTCAGCTCCCGGTGTTAGGCCTACTCACATTGGCCATGTTAGCGCCGATCCTATCCGGCGGGTTAAACCTTGCGATTGTGTATACCGCCAACTTATCGGGCTTGACGCTGGCGTGGGTACTCATACAATTTGGTGGGCCCGATGCAGGATATGTGGCGTTTGCGGTTGGCGTAATAGCCGCAATTGCGGTGGGCGCATTGGCCGGGGCGGCGATGGGGTTCGTGATTGCTTATGTGGGTGCTCACCCCATTTTGGTGTCATTAGCCATGATGATTTTTTTACGAGGGCTGGGCGAATTCTTAACGCGAGGTGGGGATATTTCCGGCTTTCCTGATTACCTGCGTGTTTTGGGGCACGGTGTCGTTATGGGTATACCGGTGCCTTTAATCCTTTTTTTGATCGTTGCGTTCGCTTGGCATGTCATTTTGTCCCGTACCCGTCATGGTTTCGCCATCTATATGATCGGTTCCAACATTCGTGCCGCGGAGTATTCAGGTGTACACACAAAAAGAACGCTGACACTGATCTACACCTTGTCAGGTGTTCTGTGCGCCGTGGCAGGTATCCTAATGCTGACCCGATTCAACTCTGTGCGTGTGGGTCATGGTGAAGCGTTATTGCTGATCACTGTGCTGGCGTGTTTTCTTGGTGGCGTAGACCCATTTGGTGGATTTGGTCGAGTCCTGTCGGTGGTCATTGCATTGATCATCTTGCAGGTGTTGTCGTCTGGTTTGAATCTAATGGGCGCTAATCAACATCTGTCAACGGCTGTGTGGGGTCTGTTTTTGATAGCAGTGATGGTGCTAAGACATGTTGCCGGCAGATTACCTATGTTGAATAAACCGAAGGAGTAACCTATGCAAGGCTTTGGCGTACACACCAGTATGTGGACAATGAGTTGGGATCGGCAAGGTGCTGAGCGCGCTATTGCCGCAGCAGAGCACTACAAGATGGATTTCATTGAGATTCCCATGCTGGATGCAGCTTCGGTGGATGCTGCCCATACGCGAGCACTGTTGGACAAGTCAGGGTTACGGGCCGTGTGCTCATTAGGCTTGCCAGAGGCGGTGTGGGCATCCAAGAATCCCGAAGGTGCCATTGCGCACTTAAAACAAGCGATGGATAAAACAGCTGAGCTTGGTGGGGAGGCCTTGTCCGGCGTCACCTTCGGTGGTATAGGTGAGCGTACCGGCGGTTACCCGACTGAAAAAGAGTACGACAATGTAGCGCGCGCATTGGATGCCGCCGCCAAGTACGCTAAACAGAAAGGCCTGCTGTTTGGAATAGAGCCTGTTAATCGCTATGAAAATCATTTGATTAATACCGGTTGGCAGGCGGTGAACATGATTGAACGCGTAGGCTCCGACAACATCTTTATTCATCTGGATACCTATCATATGAATATTGAGGAGAAAGGAGCTGGCAACGGCATACTCGATGCGCGCGATTATCTCAGGTACATTCACTTATCAGAAAGTGACCGAGGTACTCCAGGCTCAGGAACCTGCGACTGGGACGAAATTTTTTCCACGCTGGCGGCTATTGAGTTTAAAGGCGGCTTGGCTATGGAGAGCTTTATAAACATGCCACCTGAGATAGCCTTCGGCTTGTCGGTGTGGCGTCCAGTGGCTAAGAATTTTGAAGAAGTGATGGACAATGGCTTGCCGTTTTTGCGTAATAAAGCTTCACAGTATCGTCTATAGACGTGTGTGTTTGTTGACGCGTATTGGCAGGTAATCATTAACGAAATTCGTTGCGCAGCGTATCAATCGCCTGTCTGCGAGAACACCCGTGCACATGATCATTGACGATACCCAATGCCTGCATTAACGCATACATATTCACTGGGCCAACAAATGACCAGCCTCGTTTTTTTAATGCCTTTGCCAGTGCAACTGACTCGGCTGTTTGGCCATTCTGGGCAATCCAGTCGTGCGTGATTCGAGCAGGGCGTGTTCGAGGCTTTGGCTCAAATTGCCAGAAAAAAGCGGCCAGTGATTCCCCCTCCTGCTGAAATTCGAGGGCGCGTTGGGCGTTGTTTACAGCGGACAGGATTTTCCGACGATTGCGAATAATGCCCGGGTTGGCCATTAATCGTTCGACATCGGCGTTGGTGTACTTCGACACTTTCATCGGATCGAAACCTTGAAAAGCCTGCCGAAACGCCTCGCGACGATGCAAGATGATTTGCCAACTCAGGCCTGACTGAAACCCCTCAAGGCAGACTTTCTCAAAAAATACTTGATCGCTGTTAGTCGGAACGCCCCACTCATGATCGTGGTAATGCTGAAATACCGGGTCATTGGGGGGTATGGTGCAGTCGGTAGGTTTTGGCATTTTTTCAACGGGTGTGTCGGCTGGTCTATGGCGCGATTGTCTCAGCACTTTATGCAAGCTTGCCGTGAATCTGGCCGATTGCTGCGCTGTCGTACGCTGTGTAGGTGCCGCGTAACCGGACCCAAGTGGTGAAATACCCTAACTAGAGCGCTGCAGATTTGTTTACAAGATTGCAATGCTCCCTGTGACGATCTAATGACATAGTTTTATGCCAAACAATCACAAGATATGCGATTAACGCATTGATTTTAGAAAAAACCCTGAATTCACCTGATTTATGGTGCTTGTAAGGTGTTTAAAAAGCATTCACCCGAGAGAATCCAGCAACGGTCGCGGGAAAAACGGGCATAAAAATTCTCCGGGTTGTAGCAGTTCGTATTTTAAGCTGCTACTATGGCGAGCTAGCTTACCTGGCGTGATCACTCCGGCAGGTTTTTTTGTTTTTACAGGTTTGAATCACTTCGTTCCGGGCTGCACGGCTCGGCTGCATTGATAACCCCGAAAAACGAGCCGCCTGCCAGCGGGTCGAGTAAATATGGGGGTTGGCGAGCGGTCCCACTGTGCGTGTAGCGTTGGTGCGTGTTAGCGTGTGTGGGAGAAAACGATGACCCTTGGTGTAGTTGGCCGCAAGCTCGGCATGACTCGCGTATTTGATGACGCAGGTGTGTCTACTCCTGTCACTGTCATTGAAGTGGCGAAGAACCGCATCACAGCCCGCAAGAACCTCGAACGCGACGGTTACGTCAGTGTACAGGTTACGACCGGTGATAAAAAAACCAGCCAACTCAGCAAGGCCGAGGCAGGTCATTTCGCCAAAGCAGGTGTGGGAGCCGGGCGAGGCTTGTGGGAATTCCGTTTGGACGGCGAAGAGGGCAGTGAGCTGGAAGTGGGTGGTGAGTTCGGCATGGAGATGTTCGAAGCTGGTCAAAAAGTGGATGTCACGGGTACCAGCATTGGTAAAGGGTTTGCAGGTGGTGTCAAGCGTCATAATTTCCAAATGCAAGACGCCACGCACGGTAACTCTCTATCTCACCGGGCGCCGGGTTCAATCGGCCAAAACCAAACACCAGGCCGTGTCTTCAAAGGCAAGAAAATGGCGGGTCATATGGGTGCGGTTCGGTGCACTACGCAAAACCTGCAGGTCGTTCGAATTGACGAAGGCCGCGAAGTCATTCTTATAAAAGGGGCAGTGCCCGGTGCAGATGGCAGTGATGTCATTATCAAGCCGGCTGTCAAGCAGAAGAAAGCGAAGAGCTAAGGCGATGGATTTAAAAACACACAGCGGCGGATCCGTATCCGTTGCAGACTCTGTCTTCGGAGCAGAGTACAACGAAGGATTGGTTCATCAGATTGTCACCGCTTATTTGGCGGCAGCACGGGCTGGAACCTCTGCGCAGAAAACACGCTCGGAAGTGCGCGGTGGTGGTGCTAAACCATGGCGTCAGAAAGGCACGGGTCGAGCCAGGGCAGGTACGTCGCGCAGTCCTATATGGACAGGCGGCGGTGTTACTTTTGCTGCTAAAACTCGCGATTATTCTCAGAAGGTTAATAAGAAAATGTACCGCGGTGCCATCCGCTCCATTCTCTCGCACGCCGCTGCAGAGGGCCGCCTGATTGTCGTTGACAGTCTCGAGATAGCCGACAGCAAGACCAAACTGATGAAGGCCAAAATGGCTGAGCTCGGTGTGGAGAAAGTATTGTTTCTAATGGACGATGTCAGCGAAACAATCTATCTGGCCAGCCGCAATATCCCTTATGTGCAGGTGTTGGATGTCGAGGGCGTTGACCCGGTCAGTTTGGTTCGCTTTCCGCACATTGTTGCCACTGCTGCTGCTATCAAGCAGCTTGAGGAGCGCTTCGCATGAACGATCAACGTCTCTACCAGGTGCTGTTAGCGCCACACGTTTCTGAAAAAACGGCTGTAGCGGCTGAAATGCAGGGTCGTCACACGTTTCGTGTGGCTAACGATGCATCCAAATTGGAAGTGCGCAAGGCGGTTGAGAAACTATTCGACGTCAGTGTACGCAGCGTGCAGATACTTAACGTGCGTGGCAAAACCAAGCGGTTTGGCTCAGGTGAAGGCAAGCGCTCTGATTGGAAAAAGGCAATTGTTCGTCTGGCTGAAGGGCAAGACATCGACTTCATGGGTATAGAGGGTTAGATCATGGCTCTGGTTAAGTCTAAACCGACGTCACCCGGCAAGCGTTTTCAGGTTCGCGTCGTTAATAAGGAGCTCTCGAAAGAGGGGCCTTACGAGCCTTTGGTTGAAAGCCTGTCCAAGTCAGGTGGGCGTAACAATAAAGGTCGAATCACAACCCGTCATGTGGGTGGTGGACACAAGCGACGCTATCGCGTCATCGACTTCAAGCGTAACAAGGACGGCGTTCCAGCCGTTGTAGAGCGTCTTGAGTATGACCCAAATCGTACCGCCAACATCGCACTGATTAAATATGCGGATGGCGAGCGTCGGTATATTCTGGCACCCAAGGGTGTAGCGGCAGGTACACCACTCATGTCCGGTCGCGAGGCACCCATCAAGGCGGGTAACTGCCTGCCATTGGCGAACATTCCGGTCGGTTCGACAGTCCATGCGATCGAACTAAAGCCAGGTCGAGGCGCGCAAGTGGCGCGCAGCGCTGGAGCGGCGGTTCAGTTAGTTGCACGCGAAGGTATGTACGCCACGCTGCGTTTACGCTCTGGTGAAATGCGCCGCGTGCAGAGTGACTGTCGCGCGACCATCGGCGAAGTGGGTAATGGTGAGCATGCGTTGCGCAAGTTGGGTAAAGCAGGTGCTACGCGCTGGCGTGGCGTTCGCCCAACGGTTCGCGGTGTTGCTATGAACCCGGTAGACCACCCGCACGGTGGTGGTGAGGGTCGCACGTCAGGTGGTCGTCATCCGGTCAGCCCGTGGGGTACGCCTACCAAGGGTTACAAGACTCGTTCCAACAAACGCACAGACAACATGATTGTCCGTCGCCGTAGCAAGAAATAGGAGATAGCCACGTGCCACGTTCCCTGAAAAAAGGCCCGTTCGTCGACTATCACCTGGTGAAGAAGGTGGATGAGGCGCGCGCTTCGAATAGCAAACGCCCCATTAAAACCTGGTCGCGTCGTTCAATGATCCTGCCAGATATGGTGGGCCTGACCATCGCAGTGCACAACGGACGTGTGCATGTGCCTGTGCTGGTATCCGAAAACATGGTAGGGCACAAGCTGGGTGAGTTCGCGGCGACGCGTACTTATAAAGGCCATGTCGCTGACAAGAAATCGAGATAGTCATGCAAGTCGAATCCACATTAAAGATGGCCCGCATTTCTCCACAGAAAGTGCGTTTGGTTGCTGATCAGATCCGTGGCTTACCGGTAGAAGGTGCTCTGGAAGTTCTGACCTTTAGCGAAAAGAAGGCCGGTGCGTTGATGAAAAAACTGGTCGACAGCGCCATTGCCAATGCTGAACACAATGAAGGTGCTGACATTGATGAGCTGAAGGTTTCAGCAGTTCAAGTCAATGCAGGCCCTGTGATGAAACGATTACGAGCCAGAGCGAAAGGGCGCGCCAACCGAATCCTCAAGCGCACCAGCCATATTACTGTGACCGTTTCGGACGGCAGGAGCTAAACGATGGGTCAAAAAGTACATCCAATTGGTATTCGTCTGGGCATCTCTCAGGACTGGAACTCTACTTGGTATGCGGGCACTGAAGACTATGCCAACTACCTGAATGACGATATCAAGATACGCCAGTATCTTAAGAAAGAGCTGTCGCACGCCTCTGTCAGTCGTATCCAGATACAGCGCCCAGCCAAATCGATCATCATCACGATTCATTCGGCCCGTCCTGGTATTGTCATTGGTAAGAAAGGTGAGGATGTTGAGCGTCTGCGTCGTGCGCTGGCACCGATGCTGGGTATCAACATCAATAACGTTAAAATCAACATTGCTGAGATTCGCAAGCCAGAGCTAGACGCACAACTGGTTGCCGAAGGTGTCGCACAGCAGCTTGAGCGTCGAGTGATGTTTCGTCGTGCCATGAAGCGCGTTCTGACCAACACCATGCGTCTGGGTGCTCAAGGCGTGAAGATAGCGGTATCAGGACGATTGAACGGCGCTGAGATTGCGCGCCGTGAGTGGTATCACGACGGTCGTGTGCCTTTGCATACACTGCGTGCTGATATCGATTACGGCGTGGCTGAGGCCCATACAACCTATGGTGTTATTGGCATCAAGGTTTGGATCTGCCACGGCGAAGTTTTTGACCTTGAAGAAAAACGCTCAAAAAGCGTTGCTAACACCGCCAGCAAGTAGGCGTCACGCGTACTGGCTAACGGATCAATCAAGAGACCTGACGGGTTTAGTTTTTAGTAAAGACAAATACCTGACAAAACAACGAGTCTCAGAAGTAATCAAGAGCAACGAATCATGCTTCAACCGAAACGAACGAAATTCAGAAAGCAGCACACGGGCCGTAACCGTGGGCTTGCGCAGAACGGTAATAAGGTTAGCTTTGGCGAATACGGCCTGAAGGCCACTGACCGTGGTCGTTTGACTGCGCGTCAGATAGAATCTGCACGTCGTGCCATGACCCGCCACATTAAGCGTGGTGGGAAAATCTGGATCCGTATTTTTCCCGATACTCCGGTCACCAAAAAACCTATCGAAGTACGGATGGGTAAAGGTAAGGGTAATGTGGAGTACTGGGTCGCTAAGATCCAACCCGGAAAAATGCTCTACGAAATGGAAGGCGTCACCGAAGAGATTGCTCGTGAGGCGTTTGCACTGGCCGCGGCCAAGTTGCCTATTGCGACCACTTTTGTTGTGAGGACTGCAGCGTAATGGCCACTTCTAGCAACTCAAAAGCGTCTGAGCTTGTCGGTAAGACGGTGGATGAACTCAACACCGAACTCAGCGGACTTTTTCGCGAACAGTTCAACCTGCGTATGCAGCGCGGATCAGGGCAAGACGTCAAGCCACACGATTTCAAGCGCGTGCGTCGTCAAATTGCTCGTATCAAGACCATCATTCACCAGAAGCAGTCGGCGGAGGCCTGATTATGAGTGACCAGAACGCATCAGGCGCGTCAGAGAACCTGACCCGAACCGTGGTTGGTCGAGTGACCAGTAATAAGATGGAGCAAACTGCCACCGTGCAGGTTGAACGTCGCATTAAGCACCCTATCTACGGCAAGTACATGCGTCGTAGTAAGAAGTATCACGTGCATGATGAAAAGAACGAGCTGAACATCGGTGATACGGTTCAGATCAAAGAGTGCCGTCCGTTGTCCAAGACCAAATCCTGGACTCTGGACAAAGTGCTGAGCGCGGCTGCCGAGTAAGGCGTCGGCGATCAATGCAAACAGATAAAGAGTAGCGTCCGATGATTCAAATGCAAACTGTCCTGAATGTGGCAGATAACAGTGGCGCGCGCCGGGTACAGTGCATCAAGGTACTGGGCGGTTCGCATCGCCGATACGCGCGAGTGGGTGATGTCATAAAGGTCAGCGTCAAAGACGCTATCCCACGTGGCAAAGTCAAAAAAGGCGAGGTGTACAACGCAGTCGTCGTGCGCACCCGCAAGGGTATCCGTCGTGGTGATGGTTCAGCGATCCGGTTTGATGCCAACGCGGCAGTCATATTGAACGCAAAACTTGAACCTGTCGGTACTCGAATATTCGGGCCCGTGACGCGAGAGCTGCGGACTGAAAAATTTATGAAGATCGTCTCCCTTGCACCCGAAGTGCTTTAGGCGTCGGGCAACTAGCGCCAGAGAGCAGCAAAGAAGGAAAGCGGACAGAAGATTATGCAACGAATAAAGAAAGGCGACGACGTTATTGTCCTCGTTGGAAAAGACAAGGGAAGGCGCGGCAAGGTCGAAGCCGTGATGGATGATCGTGTGCTTGTCGATGGTATAAACCTGGTCAAAAAGCACGCCAAGGGTAACCCGCAAATGGGCGATCCAGGCGGCATCCAGGAAAAGGAACTGTCGATACACATCTCGAACGTGGCGCTGTTCAACCCTGATTCAAAAAAGGGTGGAAGAGTCGGTTTTCGTACTAACGACGAAGGTCAGAAAGAGCGGTTTTTCCGCGCTGACGCTTCAGCAGTGGATGGTTAAGGGGCATGGCTAGGCTGATATCAGAGTATCGCGAGAAGATTGTTCCCCTCATGATGGAGGAGCATCAGTACCAGAGCGTCATGCAGGTGCCTCGTATTGAAAAGATCACCATTAACATGGGTCTTGGTGAAGCACTAGGCGACAAAAAAGTGCTAGAGCACGCGGTCAAGGACATGACTTCCATTGCGGGTCAGAAACCGGTCGTGACGCTGGCTCGTAAGTCTATTGCTGGGTTCAAGATTCGTGATGGGTACCCGATTGGCGCCAAGGTGACGTTGCGCCGAACACGCATGTATGAATTCCTGGATCGACTGGTTGCAGTATCTATCCCACGTATCCGTGATTTTCGTGGCATTAGCCCCAAATCGTTCGATGGCCGGGGTAATTACAGCATGGGTGTGAAAGAGCAAATTATCTTCCCGGAAATTGACTACGACAAGATAGACGCGGTGCGCGGCATGGATATCACCATTACCACGTCAGCTAAGAGTGATGCTGAAGCACTGTCTTTGTTGAAGAAGTTCAACTTTCCTTTCCGCACTTAGGAGCGCAGCACTCATGGCAAAGAAATCAATGATTGCGCGTGAAAACAAGCGCACCAAACTGGTTAAGCGGCATGCTGACAAGCGGGCTGTATTGAAGCAAACCATCGCCTCTAACGACAGTACGTTTGATGAGAAAATGGATGCAGTCAATGCATTGCAGAAACTGCCGCGTGATTCGTCACCGGCGCGTCAACGAAATCGCTGTCGCATCACTGGTAGACCTCACGGTTTCTATCGCAAATTTGGTTTGAGCCGAAACAAACTTCGCGAAGCTGCTATGCGCGGCGACGTTCCGGGTTTGGTCAAGGCGAGCTGGTAGGAGAATTAATCATGAGTATGTCTGACCCCATAGCCGACATGCTGACCCGTATTCGTAACGGACAGCAGGCTCGTAAGGTATCGGTATCCATGCCGGCAGCGAAGTTGAAATCTAGCGTCGCTCAGGTATTGCAGGACGAAGGCTACATCGGCAGTTTTCATACGGCGGATGAAGCAGGTAAGCCAACATTAACCGTGACATTGAAGTACTTCGATGGGCAACCTGTTATCGACAAGATCAAACGCATCAGCCGCCCCGGCCTGCGCCAATACACCGGTGCTGGTTCCATCCCCGAAGTACTCGGCGGTTTAGGTATTGCTGTTGTGTCCACCTCACACGGGGTAATGACCGGAAAGCAGGCCCGTGCCAAAGGGTATGGCGGCGAAATCATCTGCACCGTCAGTTAACGACTGGCGCGAAGGAGAAACTATAATGTCACGCGTAGCAAAACAACCGATCGATGTGCCCAAGGGCGTAGAGGTCACCATTAATGGCTCGTCTGTGAGTGCTAAAGGTCCCAAGGGGCAAGAGTCGGTGACTCTGCACCAGGACGTCGCTGCTCATCTGGAAGACGGGGTGCTGGGTGTGAAAGCTCAGCGCTCTGATCAGAAGTCCGTTGCCATGGCTGGGACTATGCGCTCGCTACTTAACAACCTGGTTGTGGGTGTCAGCACCGGTTTTGAAAAGAAACTGGAGCTACGCGGTGTAGGTTACCGAGCGCAAGCACAAGGCAGTAATCTGAACCTGACTTTAGGTTTTTCTCATCCGGTCGTGCACAAGGTTCCCGATGGAATAAAGGTTGAAACACCCAGCCAGACAGAAGTAGTCGTCACCGGTACTAACAAGCAGGTTGTTGGGCAAGTAGCCGCTGACATCCGCAGCTACCGTCCGCCAGAGCCCTACAAAGGCAAAGGTGTTCGGTACGTGGGCGAGTACGTTGCCATGAAAGAAGCCAAGAAGAAGTAGAGACGCTGACAATGGACAAGAAAATAAATCGATTGCGTCGTGCCAAACGCACCCGCGCCAAGATCCGCCAGCTCAGTGTGCCGCGCCTAACGGTACACCGTACACCGCGTCATATCTACGCGCAGGTTATCGATGCCGATGGTGGTCACGTGCTCGCTTCGGCGTCGACACTGGGCAAAGACTTGCGTGGTACCTTGAAAAACGGTGGCAACGTGGATGCAGCCGTGTCGGTGGGCAAAAGCATTGCCGAGAAGGCGACAGCGGCTGGCGTGAGCCAGGTGGCGTTTGATCGCGCTGGATTTAAATACCACGGTCGCGTCAAGGCGCTGGCCGATGCAGCCCGTGAAAACGGTCTGCAATTCTAATTACGGCCTTGCGGCTACAACCTTAAAGGTCGGTAAATACCTATGGCACAGAACGATTACAACCAAAGCAGCGACGGCTACATTGAAAAGCTGGTCACCATCAACCGCGTGGCTAAAGTGGTCAAAGGTGGACGTCAATTCGGTTTCACTGCGCTAACCGTGGTCGGTGACGGCAATGGCCGAGTAGGTCTGGGCTACGGCAAAGCACGAGAGGTTCCGTTGGCTATCCAGAAAGCGATGGAAAAGGCTCGTCGCGACATGAAAACTGTCGTCTTGAACGATGGCACATTGCAATACCCACTCAAAGGTCGGCACGGTGCTGCTCGGGTTTACATGCAACCGGCATCTGAAGGTACCGGTATCATTGCTGGTGGTGCTATGCGAGCGGTGTTTGAGGCGGTTGGTGTTCGCAACGTATTGGCTAAGATCATCGGCACCAACAACCCCATTAACGTGGTCCGTGCAACGATCAACGGGCTAAGTACCATGCAAAGCCCGGAGTCTGTAGCAGCTAAGCGCGGCAAAACCGTGGCAGAAATCAAGGGAGAGTAATATGAGCGCCAAGTCTCTCAAGGTAACACTGGTCAAGAGCATGTCAGGTCGCTTAAAAAATCATCAGGCCTGTGTTCGTGGCCTCGGCTTACGACGCATGCACCAGACGGTTGAGGTGATTGATACACCCGAAAACCGCGGCATGATCAATAAAGCGTACTACATGTTGCGCGTCGAAGAACCACAAGCCTGATTAATCAGGCTATTAAAGAGCTGAACTCATGAGTCTCAATAATCTGAAACCCGCAGCGGGTAGCCGCAAAATCGCCCATCGCGTCGGACGCGGTATCGGTTGCGGTAAGGGTAAAACCTGTGGTCGTGGCCATAAAGGCCAAAAGTCACGCTCTGGCGGCTGGCATAAGGTTGGGTTCGAAGGTGGACAGATGCCCATCCAACGTCGTTTACCTAAATTCGGTTTTACGTCCCGTATGGCACGTCATTATGCGGAAGTTCGTTTGCACGAACTGGCGATGGTTGAGGGCAATGAGGTGACTATCGCATCACTGACCGCTGCCGGAATCGTGCCGTTGCAGACTAAAACGGTCAAAGTCATCCTGTCGGGTGAAATTTCATCACCGGTTACCGTCATGGGTTGTCGCGTCACCAAAGGTGCTAAAGCAGCGATTGAAGCGGCTGGTGGTAAGGTTGCTGAGCCCGCTGTTGCCTGATCATGGCTGCTGACAACAACAAGCCCGCACTGGCTGGAATCGGCGGCTCTTCCGAGCTGCGATCTCGCCTGCTTTTTGTACTGTTTGCGATGGTCATTTTCCGGATCGGATCATTCATCACCATCCCTGGTGTTGATCCGCGAGTAATGGCAGATCTGTTCGAGCAGCAAAGCAGCGGCATTCTGGGCATGCTTAATATGTTTGGCGGCGGTGCATTGTCGCGTATGTCTTTGTTCGCATTGGGTGTCATGCCGTACATTTCCGCATCCATCATCATGCAGCTCATGACACACGTCATTCCGCAACTAGAGCAGTTGCGCAAAGAGGGTGAAAGTGGTCGACGGGTGATTACTAAGTACACGCGTTACGGCACACTCGTGCTGGCAACAGTTCAAGCAGTTGGCATTGCTATCGCGCTGCAGAATCAAGGCGCTAATGGACAGAGTGTCGTATTTCTGTCAGGACCAGGGTTCGTGCTCACCGCTGCAATAACACTGGTGACGGGCACCATGTTTTTAATGTGGCTGGGTGAACAAATTACCGAGCGTGGTATTGGCAACGGTATTTCAATCCTGATCTTTACAGGTATTGTGGCCGGATTGCCCGCTGCTATTGGTGGCACCTTGCAGCTGTCCAGAACGGGAGAATTGAGCTTCTTTGTGGTAATCCTATTGTTTGCCATGGTTTTGGCAGTGACGGCTTTCGTGGTTTTTGTAGAACGTGGGCAGCGACGCATCACAGTCAACTATGCCAAGCGCCAGCAGGGGCGGAAGATGTTCGCGGCTCAATCCAGCCATTTACCGCTGAAACTGAATATGGCGGGCGTTATCCCCCCCATATTTGCCTCTAGCATCATCCTGTTCCCGGCAACACTGGGCGATATCGCGACCAATAACTCTAACTCGTGGCTCAACACCATCGTGTCCACGTTGCAACCCGGTCAGCCGGTCTACATCCTTTTGTACGCCTCGGCCATAATCTTTTTCTGCTTTTTTTACACTGCACTGGTGTTCAACGCCAAAGAAACAGCGGATAATCTGAAAAAATCGGGTGCGTTTATTCCTGGCATCCGTCCGGGCGAGAAAACGGCCCGATATATCGATGGTGTTCTCACTCGTCTGACTCTCTACGGTGCGTTGTACATCACGCTCGTTTGCCTGTTGCCAGAATTTTTAATTCTGCTGTGGAATGTCCCGTTTTATTTTGGCGGAACGTCACTGCTGATTATTGTGGTCGTGGTTATGGATTTTGTCGGACAGGCGCAGGCCCACATGATGAGCCATCAGTATGAAGGCTTGATGAAGAAGCAAGGTACCAAAGGAGCTCCAAAAGGCGCGCGCTAATCAAGCGTGAGTCTGTTGGATTTCTTTATTTTGGAGAAAACGTATGAAAGTCAGAGCATCGGTCAAGAAGATCTGTCGCAACTGCAAGGTTGTCAGGCGTAAAGGCGTGATTCGCGTCATTTGCAACACTGACGCCCGACATAAGCAGCGTCAGGGCTAGTAAGACACAGAAGATAAGAACACACAGGCGGAGAAAAGCATGGCACGTATTGCCGGCATTAACATTCCGGTCCAGAAGCATACCTGGATCGCATTAACATCGATTTACGGCATCGGTCGTACTCGCGCATATCAGGTTTGCGAGGCGGCAAATGTCGCAGTCGACACCAAGGTTCGTAATCTCTCGGAAGTTGAGATTGAAAGCCTGCGTACGGAAGTTGGAAAATTTATTGTCGAGGGCGATTTACGTCGCGATGTCTCGATGAACATAAAGCGTCTGATGGATCTCGGTTGTTACCGTGGAATTCGCCATCGTCGGGGCTTACCCCTTCGTGGTCAACGTACGAAGACTAATGCGCGCACGCGTAAAGGTCCGCGTCGACCACTCAAGCGTTAATAGAGAGACTTATGGCAGCTAGTACCAAGAAAAAGGTTCGCCGTACCGTCACCGACGGTATTGCCCACATTCATGCATCGTTTAACAACACGATTGTCATGATCACAGACCGTCAGGGTAATGCCCTGTCATGGGCTACCGCAGGTGGCTCGGGTTTCCGTGGTTCACGTAAAAGTACCCCGTTTGCAGCACAGGTTGCAGCGGAGCGTGCGGGTGAGGCTGCCAAAGAATACGGATTAAAGAACATCGACGTTCACGTCAAGGGCCCAGGTCCTGGCCGTGATTCAGCCGTTCGATCGCTGAACAATGTTGGTTTCAAGATCAGCAGCATTCTAGATGTGACACCCATTCCTCATAACGGTTGCCGTCCGCCGAAAAAGCGCCGTGTGTGAGATGAATGTGTCTATTATCGAGAACAATCGTAGGAGTGTGAATCGTGGCTAGATATACAGGCCCAACGTGCAAACTGAGTCGCCGTGAGGGCACCGACCTTTATCTGAAGTCAGGTATTCGTCCGCTCGAATCTAAGTGCAACCTTGAAACTCCTCCGGGAATGCAAGGAGCTAAGCGCGGACGCCCGTCAGATTACGCTATCCAGCTGCGTGAGAAACAGAAGCTACGCCGCATGTACGGTGTGCTTGAAAAGCAGTTTAGAAACTACTACAAGGCTGCTGCTGCTCGAAAGGGTTCAACCGGTGAGAACCTGTTGTCCATGCTGGAGCAGCGGTTAGATAATGTGGTCTACCGCATGGGTTTTGGTTCCACCCGCGCTGAAGCTCGACAATTGGTATCGCATAAGTCTGTGATGGTTGACGGCAAAATTGTCAACATCGCCTCTTATCAGATACAGCCTAATCAGGTGATCACTATTCGTGAAAAGGCTCGCAAACAGGCGCGTATCGCTGATGCGCTCGAATTGTCTCAGCAGCGTGGGCAGCCAGGCTGGATTGAAGTAGACGCCAAAAAATTTGAAGGCATGTTCAAGTCAGTTCCTGACCGTGCTGATCTGCCAGCCGAGATCAATGAATCTCTGGTTGTGGAGTTGTACTCGAAGTAAGTTGCGGGACATTTCTACCCTCGCTTACTTGTTACAACTTTAGGGCGGGACGGCATATTGCTGTCCTGCTATCACATAGGGGTTGAATTACATTGAATGCCATGCAAACAGAATTCCTCAAGCCACGAATTGTCGACGTATCGGCTGCCAACGCGAACCACGCGAAAGTAACGCTTGAGCCGTTGGAACGTGGGTTTGGCCATACGCTGGGTAACGCGTTGCGCCGCATATTACTGTCATCCATGCCCGGTGCTGCTTTCTTCGAAGCAGAAATTGAAGGTGTGTTGCACGAGTACACCACCATGGAAGGTGTCCAGGAGGACGTACTCGATATTCTGCTTAATCTGAAGGGTGTATCGATCGTGATGCATGCCAAGGAAGAAGCTACGTTGAAACTGGTTAAGCAAGGTCCGTGCGTTGTGACCGCCGCTGATATCACGTTAGACCACGACATAGAAATCATCAATCCAGACCATGTTATCTGCCACCTGACAGGCGACATCAATCTGAATATGACACTGCGTGCCCGAGTTGGCCGAGGCTATGAGCCAGCGTCGCACCGCACACTGGAAGAGGGCGAAAGCCGACCTATCGGCACCTTGCAAATTGACAGCTCCTTTAGCCCAGTGCATCGCGTGGCCTACAATGTGGAGAGTGCGCGTGTTGAACAGCGTACCGACCTGGACAAGCTGATAGTTGATCTGGAAACCAACGGCACCATTGATCCTGAAGAAGCCATTCGCAAGGCAGCGACTATCCTGCAGGAGCAGCTGTCGGTATTTGTCGATCTGAAAGCAGAGACGACGACACCAGAAGAAGAGCAGGCGTCCGATATTGATCCGATTCTGCTGCGTCCGGTAGATGACCTTGAGCTGACGGTACGATCAGCAAACTGTCTGAAAGCTGAAAACATCTACTACATCGGTGACCTGATTCAACGCACCGAAGTAGAATTGTTGAAAACGCCTAACCTGGGCAAGAAGTCACTGACTGAGATCAAGGACGTATTGGCACAGCAGGCACTTTCACTGGGTATGCGCCTGGAAAATTGGCCACCACCCGAGCTGCAGAAGCAGCGCGAGATGGCTAAGTAAGAACGAGATAAGACTATGAGACATCGTAAGAGTGGGCGTCAGCTCAACCGTAATTCTAGCCATCGCAAGGCCATGTTCCGTAACATGGCAGCTTCCCTGGTAGAGCATGAGTCAATCAAGACGACTGTGCCCAAAGCTAAGGAGTTGCGTCGGGTGATTGA
This sequence comes from uncultured Granulosicoccus sp., assembly GCA_938003775.1. Taxonomy (GTDB): domain Bacteria; phylum Pseudomonadota; class Gammaproteobacteria; order Granulosicoccales; family Granulosicoccaceae; genus Granulosicoccus. The sequence continues at coordinate 31,995 of CALKXZ010000479.1, forward strand.
ACCCATGATCACCAACGCCAAGCAGGATAACGTCGCCAAGCGTCGCCAGGCATTCGATCGCCTGCGCGATAAGGCAGCAGTTGGAAAACTGTTTTCCGTGATTGGTCCACGGTTCGCTAATCGGCCCGGTGGTTATACACGCATCCTGAAGTGCGGCATGCGCCCCGGTGACAACGCACCCATGGCTATCATTGAGTTCGTGGAACGCAGCGAAGTTGTGTCGGAGTAGCACGCTCACAGATCATGTCGCGGCTCTCTGACACGTACAGAGGGTCGGTGTATAAAGAAAGGCCTGCGCTGGTATAGCTCGGGCCTTTTTTCGTTTTAGATGTTGCAGAGTGTGTGGCAACCAAAAGCACACCTACGCTTGTTTGCACAGAGAGTCGTCGAGTCAATATCGCTAGAAATTTCCTGCTCTGTCCTGACGCCCTTGGTGTTGATGCGCGTCGGGTCATCAGCTGTATTCAGGATCAAACCTCATGACAGACGTCGGTACCAGTTTCAGCGCGTTACTTCACCTACTGCGATACGCGCACGGTTACCGCACGCGTATTATCTTGGCCAGTACCTGTTCCGCATTGAACACCCTGTTCGATATCATGCCGGAGATATTGATCGGTGTTGCAATTGATGTTGTGGTGAACCAGCAAGAGAGCTTTCTCGCAGGCTTTGGTGTTGATACCCCGCAGGCCCAGATCATCATGCTCGGTTTTCTGACCTTGCTGATCTGGGCTGGTGAGTCGTTGTTTCAATATTTGTATCTCATACTCTGGCGCAATCTTGCTCAAGACCTGCAGGCTGATCTACGCCAGGATGCCTATGACCAGGTGCAGCGTCAGGACATGGGCTTCTTCGAGTCGCGAAGCTCGGGGGAACTCACCGCCATACTCAATGATGATGTGAATCAGCTTGAGCGTTTTCTTGATGGGGGTGCCAACGATTTTCTGCAAGTGTTTGTCAGTGTCACACTGATCGGTGGGGTGTTCTTTATTATTTCCCCGAGTATTGCACTGCTGGCTTTCACACCAATTCCCGTCATTATTTGGGGTGCGTTCTTTTTCATGCGTAAAGCCACACCGTTGTATGCCGATGTGCGCGCCAGGGTGGCTGATCTATCGAGCAGGCTGGGCAATAACATAGGTGGCATGGCCACGATCAAGTCATTTACTGCAGAAACCCGCGAAAGTGATCGTCTGCGCAGCGCCAGTAATGATTACGTGCAAGCCAATCGGCGTGCCATCAAGGTCAGTTCTGCGTTCGTACCGCTGATCAGAATGGCCATACTGGCAGGCTTTCTCGCTACGTTTATTCTCGGTGGTATGAAAGCGCTGGATGGCAGCTTAAATGTGGGTGCCTACGGCATGCTGGTGTTCCTGACACAGCGATTATTATGGCCACTAACCCGTCTGGCTCAAACCGTTGATCTTTACGAAAGAGCCATGGCCAGTACCCGCCGCATTCTTCGTTTGATCGAAACGCAAACTGAGGTACGCGACACGGGCAGCCAGGAGCTGTCGACCGATGAGCCGGGCGCTGTGGTGTTTGACGCTGTGTCTTTTCACTACCCAGGAACCCGAACTGGAATCTCGTCCATATCTTTGGATATAGAGGCGGGAACCACCACCGCGCTGGTGGGAACAACCGGTTCAGGTAAATCCACGTTGATAAAACTGTTGCTACGTTTTTATGCTGTTGATAACGGTGTTATCAGTATTGATGGAGTACCGATACATGAACTGTCGTTAAAGTCCTTGCGCCAGACGATCGGCCTGGTCAGTCAAGATGTCTTTTTATTCGAGGGCAGTATCTGGGACAACATAGCCTATGGCAATCCGCAGGCTTCAGATGAAGCCATCATGCATGCCGCCATTGCTGCAGAGGCGATGGAGTTCATTGATGCTCTACCACAACGCTTTGACACGTTGGTCGGAGAACGGGGTATTAAGTTATCAGGAGGGCAACGACAACGATTGTCCTTAGCCAGAGCCATATTGAAAGATCCGCCCATTCTGATTCTGGATGAAGCAACCAGCGCAGTTGATAATGAAACCGAAGCAGCCATTCAACGTTCACTGGCTATTATTTCAAAAGACCGCACAGTACTGGTTGTTGCGCACAGGCTTAGCACTATTGTTGCAGCGGAGCGTATTGTGGTGCTTGAAAATGGAATGATTGTGGAACAAGGTACACACAGACAACTGATCAACACTGATGGCCACTATGCCCGTCAATGGGCTGTGCAAACCGGTGCTGTTCAACTAGCCGGTATCTCATGATGACAACAACTCTGCTTGCTCACCCGCCTATTACTGTGATTGGTGCAGGTTCGTGGGGCACTGCGTTGGCCATACAACTGGCCCGTGCGGGAAGTGAGGTAACGTTATGGGGGCGCAACCCCAAGTTCATGCAACAACTGGCACATGCGCGTTGCAACGAGCGGTATTTGCCCGGTGCACAGTTCCCGACTAATCTGACGATCGAAGCGAATTGGGATAAGGCCATTCGTGGCACGAATCGACTACTTGTCTCTGTTCCCAGCCACGCGTTCAGAGCTGTTCTTGAAGACCTCAAGCGCGAACCGGAAGCGTGGCGTGCTTGTTTGGAGCTGGCCTGGGCAACCAAGGGTTTTGAATTAAGTACGGGATTATTGCCCCATCAACTGGTGATGAGTTTACTGCCCGAGTGCGGTAACTATGCGGTGGTGTCCGGACCCACCTTCGCGCTGGAAGTGGGTGCTGGGTTGCCAACAGCGATCACCGTCGCAGCAGCCAACGATGGCTGGGCAACTCATATGGCCAATGCCTTACGCACTAAGACATTCATTGCTTATACCTCGGAAGATATTGTTGGTGTTGAAATTGGTGGCGCGGTTAAAAATGCACTGGCCATAGGCGCAGGCTTGTCCGATGGACTGGGTTTTGGTGCTAACGCTCGTATAGCGCTGATCAACCGCGGTCTGCGAGAGTTATCTCGACTCGGGCTTGCTATGGGGGCACGACAGGAAACCTTTGTCGGGCTGGCCGGTATGGGAGACTTGGTACTGACCTGCACTGACAATCAATCACGCAATCGGCGTATGGGGTTGGCCCTGGCATCGGGTCGTTCAGTGGAAGAAGCGGCTGAAGAAATTGGTCAGGTGGTTGAAGGCGTTGGGGCGGCAAGCGCTGTTTATGAGCAGGCGCAGCGTTTGAATGTACGTATGCCTATTATCGAGCAGATATACCGAGTCGTTGTTGAAGGCGTGAACCCACGCGATGCAGTTGAAGTGCTACTGAATCGCGAGTTGGGGGCTGGAGCAGAACACGGGTAAGGTTCTTCAATAATCGATAACAGCGCGCGGTGGATGCGTGTGGATTAGCTGTTCTTATGGCAGCTGTGGAAAGGTACCAGCATTGGATAAAAGTACCAGCATTGGATATTCGACAATTCACAATATTCACGCAGCAATGTCTTTCGATTTCGCGCCTGTTATGTTGGCATTTTTAAACAATTTCAGCGTACTTCAAAACCATGATTCTATACGGGTAGAGTGGAATACGTGACGTGTGCCCGTGACTCTACACGTCTAGAATCGTGAGGCGCCGTCAGATAGCCACGATCTGACCAATCGATGAATTGCAGATAGTCCGTTCAAAATG
>CALKXZ010000480.1 GCA_938003775.1 uncultured Granulosicoccus sp.
CTGAATTTCTGGGTCATAAACCCTTTCAGGCCAATAAGCTTGTCAGCCAGGTATCAGTCAGTGCCATAGACCCGAACACTGGTGATCGGGTTGATTTTGCCGTACCACGATACGATGCCAGCAAGCAGACGTTGCCTGGGCGACGGGTGGATAACTCCGTACCGGGTGTTATGAAGCTGGATGTGGCCACCATGAGCGTTGAACGACGATTCAGTCCGGCATTTTCCAATTACATTGAACCGCTTTCAGGCCGCGCACAGGAGGTGTCGTCAAACTTTGCTAGGTGCTTTACCAATTCTTTTCTGGTGACGCTTATCGCCACCGTCATAACGTTATTAATCAATTCTATGGCGGCATTTGCGCTTTCAAAGTATCGTTTTCGCGGACAAACTTTTTTCTTGGTGTTCATCATTGCCACGCTCATGGTGCCTGCCACTATTACACTGGTGGGCGTGTTCAAGGCGATCCATGCGACGGGATTATCCGGTTCTATCTGGGGCGTTATTATCCCCGGTGCCGCAACCCCTGCTGGTGTATTCCTACTGCGTCAGTACATGCTGACAATCCCTGATGAATTGCTCGAAGCTGCCCGGATGGATGCAGCATCAGAGTGGAAAATATATTGGCGCATCATGTTGCCATTGGCGCTGCCTGCATTGGCAGCCCTGGGCATTTTATCCATCATATGGCGCTGGAACGATCTTATCCTGCCGATGGTAGCCATAGCGACGGCCAAAGAGGCGTACACCATTCAATTGTGCCTACTGGAATTTCGTGGTGAACATTTAAGCCGCGAACATTTCCGGCTAGCGATGACGGTGGTCTCACTGATACCCACGACCCTGGTTTTTGTATTTTTGCAAAAATACATCACCACGGGTATAGCCAACACGGGGCTTAAATAAATGGCCGAACTCACTCTCTCAGGCATTTATAAATCCTACGGCTCTGTGGATGTTATTCACGGTATTGATCTGTCGATCACCAGTGGCGATTTTTGTGTGTTTGTCGGCCCATCCGGTTGCGGCAAGTCAACGCTTTTACGAATGATTGCAGGCCTGGAGGACATCACGGCAGGCCAGATTTCAATGGACGGGCAGACTGTCAATCACATACCGGCTGCTCAGCGGGGTCTGGCTATGGTGTTTCAAAGCTATGCGTTGTACCCGCATATGTCGGTGCGGCAGAACATGTCCTTCGGGCTTGAAAATCTGAACATGCCTAAGGCCGAGATCACTCAGCGTGTTGATGAGGCGGCGCGTATGCTGCAAATTGAACCGCTGATGAATCGCAAACCGGGTCAGTTATCTGGTGGTCAGCGTCAGCGCATTGCAATTGGTCGCGCCGTGGTCCGAGAACCCAAGATATTTCTCTTTGATGAGCCGCTGTCCAATTTGGATGCAGAACTACGTGTCGCTATGCGCGCCGAGATCGCCGATCTGCATGCTCGGTTGGGCAATACCATGATCTATGTGACTCATGATCAAGTTGAGGCGATGACAATGGCGGATAAAATAGCGGTCTTGCGAAACGGACTGGTTGAGCAGTTTGGTAGGCCGTTGGATCTGTTTAACACACCTGCTAATCGATTCGTTGCAGGTTTTATCGGCTCACCATCGATGAATTTCATCAAAGGTACGGTGGAGTCCGGCGCGATCAAGCTTAATAACGGGGCAGTCCAGGTGTTAGATGATCGTTTCTGCGTGCAAAACGGACAAACGGTTGAATTGGGTATTCGTGCCGGTGATCTCACTCAGAGCACAGCAGAGGGTATTAGCGCATCGGTTATCGGTGTAGAGCAACTGGGTTCTGAAAGTTATTTGTACTGTCGGACTGTTTTGGACGAGCCGTTGACCGTCCATCAGCGTGGGCAGACATCAGTGAGTAAGGGTGATCAGATTTCGCTGGTGATTGATCCTGCTGCTATGCACTTGTTTGACCTGGACGGTGGTCAGAGTTGTCGGGTCTAGCACGGTATAACCGTTAAAGTGACTGAAATTGTACAACTGTGTTGACAGTGGATTGATAGCACTGGCAGCAACGACCTAACCCATACACTTAGCGTGACGTTTCAGGCATGCTGCAACAGCCTGAGACCAAGGTAGACGTATTGCCAGTCGTGGTAAGCACATCTACTTCCCAGCCGTACTGCTTGTCGCTCATACCATCATTGCAGGTCAGCGGATTGATGATAGTGGTAATGTTCAGGTCGTCTACGTTGGCAATAATAGCCACTGGAAAATCCAGATAGTTGATTGAAGAAACCGCTGACTCAACCGTTGCATCGAGCGCAGTATCCGGGTGCAATGATAGTTGCAGAGTGTTGCTAGTTTCGAGCGACATAGACCAGAAGGGCTCTGTACCAACACACTGTAACCCGACCGGTAGAGATGTATTTCCGATGGTTGGCAGCCTAACCTGTTCTAGGTATCGCATGGCTACCCAGCCATCAGTATCTTGCCAGGTAAGCCTGCCCCATTGGCCCGTTTCGTCCAGCTCGAGGATTTCCACCGGTGCAAATCCTGCGTGTAGATCACCTAAGTCAGTTGATCGGGCTGATGGGGCAGCTCTGACATTGAGCACGTCCTCTGCTGATATACCACTGACCTTGTATGCTCTTGGGATAAACAGCGTATGAGAATATGCTTGGGCGGATATCAACATCAGGAAGATACTTACTATTGTTATGCTAAGAGCTTGCACTAATCGGAGTCTGTTTGCTTGCATATAGAATTTTTTACGATCTGGAATCGAGTTGAGTTGAGAGACATCATGCGCGAGAAAGCCAGCGACTGTGAACCCAACCGGTATAGTCTTCTTCACCATCTTTAATCTGTGCCACTAACCACCACAAGCTGGGACTTTCTATGACAGACACCTTGGTTCCGTTGGTTAAGGTATGAATTTTTTCATATTGAATGCCTGGGCCTGTTCTAAGATGCAACCCGCGTTTGGCCGTAACTTCAAAATGCTCCTGTGTGGCCGCGTCATCGCGTCGTCCGAACACCTTAGCGCGGAACCGATCCATATCCCAGGCTGGTCCAGGATCTGTTTTGCGCGTCGGTGAGATGTCGTCGTGACCCAGCAGGTTATTTGATTCAATACCGTAGTGAGCCACCAGAGCTCGCACTGCATCCAGTGTAGCGTCAATCTGTGCGGCATCATAAATTTCCCAGGCGCGTTGTGTGGCGGGTTGATTTCGGTGTGCAGCGGTTATAACACGATCGTCAGTAAGCGGTGCACCAGTCCAGCTGCGCCAGTACCCGGCCTGACCCATAAGATGTCCCCAGTTCGCTATCTCAATTCCTATCGAATATTTGTTAAGACCCTTTAGTGCTTTCCAGCTGCTGACACCTGCATGCCATCCAATAGTGTCAAAGCGAACCATCTGGGTTATAGATCCATCATGATCAATCACCAGATGTGCAGAGGCTGATGCGTCTTTGTTTTTAAGCCAGTTTATGGCGCTCTTTGCATTTGGGCCAGCGGTGTAGTGAATGATGATAAATTCAGGTTTACCCGCTTTGAGTTTACTTCCCTGGTTGGTGGTTTTTTTTAACGGTACGATGGAGCCGTTATTCTGATAAAGGCGGTGATTCTTTATCTTCATGGTTGTCACCTTGTCAATTGCTGTATTGGAGGTGGGCCGACTGGTCTCTATGTGTGGCGAACTACTGTGCGCGCGTGCTTGGCTTTAGCTGTGGTTCCGTCTCGCTTGCACCATGGTCCAATAAACGATTCTCCAGCAGCTGTCCATTTCTATGAAGAATAGGGTAGGACACAGATGCAATCTGAGAATTCAGATCTTTGAGTGCTCGCAGTGTTTCTAGATGTATATCACTGCTTTCAAGACTTTTCTCGGTTCCCGCAAGTATTCGCTTCAAGTGTCTCTTGCGGCTGTTTCTCTCACGCGCAGACACAGCACTTTTTTCAAGTAATAACTGTCGAGCTGCGTCGACGTCCTCTGATACCAGAACGTTAAACGCTAGCGTCATATTAGCAACCACGCGGCTGTGTAACTCCATTAATTCAACGTGGCCTTCGTCTGAGAATTGAATCCCTTTGCGCTCTTTTTCTAAAGCCAGTGGCATCAGGCGCTTCGCTACTATATCGCCACAGGCTTCCAAATTAATGGCGTACTCGGTTAGTTGACGTAATTTTCTTCTATCGGATTTGATCAATTCATGTTCACCAATATCTGATACATACTGTCGGATACCGCTTAATGCCTGGTTGACATGCTCATCAAGATCCATATGCCGTTTTATACTCAGGTGCTGTCCATTGGCATAGAGCTCCATCACTGGGTTAACCATGTGCTCGATAAGTTGCCCCATGCGCAGTACTTCACGATGTACACAAGAAATAGCAAATTGCGGTGAATCGATCAGCTTAGGATCCAGTGCAGAGCGATTCCAGATGGCCAGTGGGTCAGTGTCTTCAGCAACGTTCTTCATCACTAAGCGGTCAATGAGGTTACTGATCAGGCTGGTAAAAGGCAGGTATAACAGCAACACGGCATTAAAGCCCAAGTGGAGCAACACCAAGCCTTGCGCGGAATGCAACGTTTGTGGCCAGACATTCATACCCCATTTAATCAATACCGAGAGTGCCAGTATTGCTGTGCTACCTCGAATAAGCAGATTGGCTATCGGTATTTTATTACCCGGTTGAGGCAGGTCACGTGTCAGCCAGATAGGCACCAGAGCTCCGCCCAGATTAGCACCCAGTACGATGGCAACAGCGGCAGAAAATGGCAAGGTTGTTACGGCAATTATTGCAACTGTCATTAGCACAACGGCCACGCTGGAATACATGATAAAGGCCATTACCGCGCCAAGTAGAAAGGCACTGATTAGGTCAGAGCCAAGATAAGCCGCAATGCTTGGCATAAACTGACCATATCGGATAGGTTCAACTGTACTTCGCAGTAACTGCAGCGCGATTAAAATTAACCCAATGCCAAGTAGCACGCGGCCAAACTGACGAATATTATGACCACGTGTTTTCAGATACAATCCGCCGCCCATCGCCAGTAAACCGGGTATAAGCCAATCAACCGGTAGCGACAACATCTGTACCACGATAGCCGATCCTAAATCGGCGCCGATGACCGCGGCGATGCCAGTGGATACGCTGAGTGATCCGTTGGTGGCAAACCCACTGACCAATACTGCCACGGCGGCAGAGCTTTGCAGAACGACTGCCAGTAGCATGCCGACAAAGCCGGCATTGGCCGGGTTGCTGTTTCGTGTCATAAGACGTTGGAATGATGAGCCGAACGCTCTTTCGATACCCGTTCTCACCAGCCGGACAGCGAACAGCAATAGCATGGTTGCACCGATTAGAGACAACAAAAACTCCAGTACTACCATGGCATCACTCGTTGTATCATGACGTAACAAGCATGGGGCTTCTCCACACAATCACTTATAGACAGCGCGCTTTGTCTCGGTGCCGCGCGATAGGCTGAAATACTTAACTCATAATGCGTTGACCCGTGTCCGAATTGAATAGGTGTATTGAATCCTGACTCACCCCTAGTCGCATTTTTTCACCCAATGACTGCTCGGTATGAATCCCTGGCAGGCTATACACCACGGGTGTGTTGTCATCAGACAGCGTCCCATGCACTAAGGTGTTAGACCCTAACTGCTCGACCATACCCGTATCGACAAGCAAATTGCCGGTGGTATCTTGAACTATGTGTTCTGGACGTATGCCCAGCATGACGGGGCCACTAGCCGATGTGCTGGATTCCAACTGCGTACCATTGGTCAATGTCAGCTGATGGCCGTTGGCATTAGCTGACACTATATTCATAGACGGACTGCCGATAAATTCTGCAACGAATAAGGTTGCTGGCTGTTCATAGAGCTCAATTGGTGTACCGAATTGTTCAACAACACCGTCGTTGAGTACCATTAACCGGTCTCCCAACGTCATGGCTTCGACCTGATCGTGTGTCACGTATACAGAGGTGACGCCCAATTCACGTTGCAGTTTGCGAATTTCCAGGCGCATCTGCACCCGCAATTTTGCATCCAGATTGGATAACGGTTCATCGAACAGAAAAACGGCTGGCTTTCTGACAATGGCGCGACCCATGGCAACCCGTTGTCGCTGTCCGCCGGATAATTGCCGCGGCTTGCGATCCAGGTACTCACTCAGTTGCAACAGTTCAGCAGCCTTGTTCACGCGATCTTGAATGTCTGATTTTGCCAGTTTGGCAAGCTTTAGACTGTAGGCCATGTTGTCATACACGCTCATGTGCGGGTAGAGCGCATAGTTCTGAAATACCATGGCGATATTCCGGTCCATGGGCTCTAGCTCGTTAACTCGATTGTCGTCAATAAACAAATCACCGTCTGTGATGGTTTCAAGGCCAGCAATCATTCTCAACATGGTGGACTTTCCACACCCGGATGGCCCGACGACAACGACAAACTCCTTATCGTTGATGGCTACATCAACCCCATGAATGACCTTGACCTTGCCATAGGATTTACTGACTGATTTTAATGTGACTGTAGACATGTGACAGGATGCTACTTCTCGGTTTCGACCAGACCTTTGACAAAAAGATTCTGCATAAATACAACCACGCAGACAGGTGGCAACATGGCCAGTAGAGCGGTGGCCATAATGACTGGCCAGTTCGGGACGTCATCGCCCGAGGGAAACATCTGCTTGATACCCATGACGATAGTATTCATATTTGGGTCTGTAGTGATGAGTAGCGGCCACAGATATTGATTCCATCCGTAGATAAACAAAATAACAAATAGGGCTGCTATGTTAGTTCGCGACATGGGCAATAGAATGTCGATGAAAAATTGCATTGGTCGGGCGCCATCAACGCGTGCAGCCTCTGCCAACTCATCGGGTACGGTCATGTAAAACTGTCGGAACAAAAATGTAGCAGTCGCTGATGCCACCAACGGCAGTATTAATCCTGAGTAACTGTTGAGCATCTTAAAACTTGCCACGACTTCGTAGGTTGGGACAATACGCACCTCAACGGGGAGCATTAATGTCAGAAATATCAGCCAAAAGAAAACGTTGCGCAACGGAAAACGAAAATACACGATTGCAAAAGCGGACATCAATGAGATAATAATCTTACCTATCGCAATACCCAGCGCCATAATCATTGAATTGAGCAGCATTTGCCAAACTGGTGCGTTGATACCGCGGAACAAGGCGTCCTTATAGTTGGCAATAAATTGATCGCCGGGCACTATTGGCATAGGCGGGCGGATAAGATCGCTTTGATTCACCGTTGAAGCCACAAAAGCCAGGTAGATTGGAAAGCAGATGGCCAGTATGCCTAGAATCAAACTCAGGTGTGTCATCCAGGCACCAAGTCCGGTTTTTTCAACCATGCCGGACATCAGTAATGCACTCGCCGTTCAATAAACTTGAACTGCAAGATGGTCAGCAGGCCCACCACCAACAGTAAGATCACAGACTGAGCAGCAGAGGATCCTAGATCCTGACCGACAAAGCCATCAGAGAACACCTTGTACACGAGTATTGTGGTGCTTTGCTGTGGGCCACCCGAAGTAATAGTATGAATGACACCAAATGTTTCGAAAAAGGCATACACGATATTAACGACGAGAAGAAAGAATGTAGTTGGTGACAATAATGGGAATACGATGGTCCAGAATCGTCGCCAAAAGTGTGCTCCGTCGATTGCGGCCGCTTCAATGACACTTTTAGGTATTGCCTGTAAACCGGCTAGAAAAAATAGAAAGTTATAACTGATTCGCCCCCACGCTGAAGCCAATACGACCAGACCCATGGCTTCACCCCCGTTTAACGTGTGATTCCATTGGTAGCCCAGTTTTTCCAGATACCAACTGGCCAGGCCAATATTTGGACTGAACAGGAAAAGCCACAGAACCCCTGCCACCGCTGGCGCTACTGCGTAAGGCCAGATAAGCAGCGTGCGGTAAGCACTGGAACCCTTGATGATGCGATCAGCCATCAACGCTAACCACAAGGCCACGCCCATGGATACCACGGTGACTAGACTTGAAAATATTGCAGTGGTAGTAAAGGCAGCTAGGTAGTATTTGTCGGACAATAAAAACGTGAAGTTATCGAAACCGACAAACTGCGACTTCAGCCCAAAGGGGTCTGGGATAAAGGCTGACTGGTAAATGGCTTGACCCGCAGGCCAGAAAAAGAACACCGCAGTGATAATTACCTGCGGCAGGATGAGTAACAGGGGTAATTTTTTACCCTTGAATGTGACTCGTTTTTCCACCAGTCAATGCTACCTATTCATGAAACAATTAAATTCGCTGGAGATAAACAAAGGCGGACCGTTATTCGGTGGTCCACCTTTGTACTTATGGCTTTATCTATTCGCTTGCTCGAAGCGTCGAAGCAGCTTGTTACCGCGTTCAACAGCACTGTCCAGCGCTTCTTGAGCCGACTTGTCACCGGCCCACACACCTTCGAGCTCCTCATCAATCAAGCCCCGGATTTGATCAAAGCTTCCTAATCTCAAGCCTTTGGAATTAGGTGTTGTCTCCTTACCTGTCATTTGAATAATGGCGATATCAGTACCTGGGTTCTCGTCATAGAAACCTTCAGACTGAGTTTGCTCATAGGCCGCTGTGGTTATTGGCAGATAACCAGTATCCTGGTGCCATTTGGCTTGTATGTCGGCCGTTGAAAGAAAACTCAGGAATTCACCCACACCTTTATACTCGTCGGCTTCATGACCTTCCATGACCCACAGCGATGAACCACCAATGATGGTGTTCTGTGGAGCGCCCTCAGCGCTTGACCAATAGGGCAGTGGACGAATATCAAAGTCGAACTGCGCTTCTTTTTTCACACCGGCATATCCAGCGGATGACTCAGTGAACAACGCGCATTCTCCAGCCCGAAAATTAGCACCGCCCTCATTACGACGTCCCGCATAGAAAAACTTGCCATCTTTTGCCCACTCACCCATGGCACCAATGTGGGCTACTTGCAGTGGTCCGTTAAAAGCCAGTTCGGTATCCAATGCTGTAAAGCCGTTGTCTTTGGTGGAGAACGGAACATTATGGTAAGCGGATAGATTTTCTAAGTGCACCCAGCTCTGCCAGGCAGTAGTTAGCGGGCAATCACTGCCAGCAGCTTTGAGCTTGTCCAGTGCTTCGTCAACCTGCTCCCAGGTGGAGAGATCCATATCCGGATCCATGCCTGCATCTGAAAACGCATTACGGTTGACATACAACACGGGCGTGGAAGAGTTGTACGGCAGAGACAACATGTCTCCAGCCGGGGTGGTGTAGTACCCTTTGACGGCACCCAGATAACCATCTGGATCGAATTCAGCACCACTTTGTTCCAACACTTCATAGGCCGGTTTTATAGCGCCCTTTGCGCCCATCATAGTTGCTGTGCCGACCTCGAAAACCATCAGCAGGTGTGGTTGCTCACCGGCTCTAAACGCGGCAATACCCGCATTGAGTGTTTCAGAGTAATTGCCCTTGTGCGAGGCAACCACCGTGTAGTCCGATTGAGAGGCGTTGAATTTTTCAACTTGCTCGGCCAGTAGCTCCCCAAGTCTTCCAGTGAACGCATGCCACCATTGTATTTCTGTGGCGGCAGTTGCCGGTGTGGCCGTTGCTGCCATTGCAGCTGCCAAACCTGCGCAAAGTATCAAACGTCTCATGCTGATTCTCCCTTGGTGTAGATGGTCAAAGTGTCTTGTTTTAAACAGGATCATTTTTTAAACAGCCACGCTCTTATTGTGGTTAGCACATGCTGCTTATCCGTTCTATACAATCACGTATCGATTCATAATTCAAGATAATTTTATTTCAAATAAATATAACGCTGTGTTATAAAACGGTTCTCTTTACGTGTCACGCAAAAACCCTTCAGGCAACGCTGCCCATGACTATCAGGCTTCGACAACTGCAGGCATTCCAGGCAGTGGCTCAATTTGGCAGTGTCACCCGTGCAGCACAGCAATTGGATATATCGCAGCCTGCCGTCAGCCGTTTGCTGACTAGTTTTTCAGATACGGTGGGATTTCGGCTGTTTGAACGCCGTAGTGGTCAGCTCTTACCCACGCAGGAGTCTCGCTTTTTACTCGGTGAAGTTGTTCGGTTATTGGCCAGTATTGATTACATTGAAGAGCTGACACACAATCTGCACGCACGCAAAGCGGGTCATCTTCGCATAGCTTGTCTACCCGGCTTTGCTACCAGTCATCTACCTGCCGTGCTGTCTTCATTTCTGGCTGATCGACCCTCAGTCACAGTAACGCTTGAGCCGGATCGCTCGGAACGGATTCTTGAATGGGT
>CALKXZ010000481.1 GCA_938003775.1 uncultured Granulosicoccus sp.
AAGGCAAACAAGTGGCTTTGCTTGCTTTCGGCACACTGGTGGCACCGGCACTCGAACTGGGCCAGGACATGGATTTTTCCGTGGTCAATATGCGCTTTGTTAAGCCGCTGGACACCGAGCTGATCGATACCATTGCAGCCACTCACGACCTAATAGTCACGCTGGAAGAGAATGCTATTCCAGGCGGTGCGGGTGCGGGCATAGTCGAATACCTGACAAACGTTGGCAACACCACGCCCGTGCGGCTAATCGGTCTGCCCGATGAGTACGTGGAACACGGAACACGTGAAGAGCTACTGCAGTACTGCAAACTGGATATAGACGGATTACGTGACCAGATCAACACACTGGTTGAGGCTGAGCAGACGCTGCGCGAGGCTGGGTAAGCTGTTTGGGCGCAATAACAGCAAACCACTCACTGCAACAATGCTGAGCCAGCACGGACACGCGCTCATGACCCGTCGCCAGGTGCTGCTCGATCGTGGCTAGCGCCACGGCATCGGCGTTGTTCTGCTCTGATAAGTGTCCGAGTAATATATGTTGCAAACCGGGATGATCCAGTAACTGCAGCAGCACACCGGCCTGATCGTTTCCCAGATGACCGTAGTCAGATCGAATGCGTGCTTGCAGGCTTGGCGGATAAGGGCCATTGCGGAGCATGTCATTGTCATAGTTGCACTCGACAACCAGCCCATGCACGCCCTGTAATTTCTCCCTCACGTGAGGTGTGCAAGCACCAAGATCTGTCACGTTGGCAAAACGCGTGTGCTGAAAGCTAAAAACAAACTGACACGACTCTGCCGCATCATGCGGTGTAGGGAACGGATCAACTTCGATATCGCCAATCATAAAAGGCTCATGCGCATGAAACAGACGCACCGAGCTAAACCGATTATCGCGTGCACTGTGATAGGTACCGTGAGTGCACCAGACCGGCAATGCGAACTTGCGAGACAAAGGACCCACACCCTTCACATGATCTCCGTGTTCATGCGAAATCAGTACGGCATCGAGCTCCGAGGGCGTAACGCCCAAATGATAAAGACGCGCTATGGTTTCTTTCATAGTGAAACCACAGTCGATCAGCAGCAATGTCTTGCCAGCCCGAACCAGCAAGGAATTCCCAGAACTTCCGCTTCCCAGAGCGGCAACCTGAATCATGGACTCAGGCCAGGTTATCAAGCAACGCCTTGAGTACGCTTTGCTCCTGATCGTCGGGTAATCGCTGCCCATCGGCATTGGTCACCGAGACCCGAACTTCACTGATGTGTGTCGGTGACAATTCAACGACGACCGGCACATCGCTGTCAGTGAATTCGATGCGCCCAATTCCATCATCACTGCTGGTTATCGGGTAATTAAGCGCTTCTATGGCAGACACAATGGCGACAAATGCAGGTTTGAATCCACGGTGCATAATCATTTGGCGACCGGATCCATTGGTCACGATTACAGCATCGTCGAGTATCAGCCGAGCCTGCTCATCGTTGACGATGCCGCGCGCTTTTTGTTCTTCTATACCGAGAAAAACCAGCAGTTGGCTGAGTAAGGTACTGGTGACTTCAGGATCGTGCGACGAGGCTGGCCATTGTGCCGAACCTGCATCGGGCGTTGAAGCAACCTGTTCTGAACCTGCCTGACTGCGCGCAAACAGACGTGCGCCGGTGCCGTCCCTTTCCAGCCTAAAGGCAATGCGTGAGTAAGCTTCATTGGTACCGACCAGGCCTTGCAGCAGACCACCTCTGGCATCATTGTCGGTCGCTTGCCACTGGGTGACTATCACGCCAGCAACCGGTTCTGTTTTGTCGATCTGGTATTTTTGCTGGCGAGCAAAGGACAGCAGTTGAGGCCAGATGTCCTCAGGCGCTTGATCAAATGCCAGCCAGCTCTGTGCACCGGCACGTTCAAATCGAATGTTTGAAAATTGCGGCAGCAGCGTATTACGGGCAACAGGACCACCCGATGAACCTGGCAAAATGAACTGCTCGCTGTTGCTGATATCGGTTAGATCGGGTGGCACCTGCAATTGCTTAGCAGCCTGTGCGTTGGAATCGTAGATGATATCAGGGCTGTTAGTTGAGCTAAGGCTGCCACAGGCAGACATAAACAACACTGCCAAACCCACAACAAAAACGGTCAGAATTTTTTTCATGCCATTGCCCCTGCTTTTTGTAATGCCGCTATAACCGGTGCATGGTACGGATCGGCTAATGGTGTCATTGGAAGTCGGATTCCAGGACCAATGCGTCCCATGGCGTGCAATGCCCATTTGACCGGAATCGGGTTGGATTCGTGGAACAACGCAGTGTGCAGGTCGCCAATTCGCGCTTCAATAGCTTCAGCAGCGGCGCGATCTCCGGCTCGAGCTGCTGCGCACATCAGGTGCATATCTTTGGGCACCACGTTGGCAGTCACTGAAATGTCGCCATGCGCACCGGCCAGGATACTTTCCATGGCCGTTGCATCATCACCTGTTACGATCATGAAGTCGTCGGCACACTGACTCACTAGCTCCTGGATACGTTCTACGGTTCCGAAAGCTTCTTTGATACCAATGATATTGTCTAAATGGGACAGTTTTGCAGTCGTTGCTGGCAGCATATCCAGCGCAGTACGACCCGGCACGTTGTAGAGTATCTGTGGCACATTGACAGCTGCTGCGACCGCCTCAAAGTGCCGGTACAAGCCCTCTTGAGTTGGCTTGTTGTAATAGGGTGTCACTAGCAGACAGGCATCTGCTCCAACCTGGCTGGCATGCGCTGTAAGCGCAATAGCTTCAGCCGTGGCATTGGCCCCGGTACCCGCAATCACAGGCACCCGACCGCCAACCAGCTGCACAATCTGTTTGATGACCCTGGCATGCTCCGGGACCGTCAGTGTGGCAGATTCGCCAGTGGTACCCACTGCCACGATGGCATCGGTACCGGACTCGACATGAAATTCAACCAGATTAGCCAAAGCCGCATCATCAATCGAACCATCGTCGAGCATAGGGGTGACCAGTGCCACCATGCTGCCCTGAAACATGCATTACTCCTGAGTTTAACTGCACCATGGTACTGCAGCCAAAGCTGCTTTCTCAACCAAAATTGGAAGTCTGCGTAAAAGGTATACTTCAGCGCAACAGTCACTGACAGACCGACGATGAATACACCGCCACTGAACAAACCTGCGCCAGCGTTTGACCTGCCCGCCACAGGCGCACAAAACATTTCATTGGCCAGCCTAAAAGGTAGCAAGGTTGTGCTGTTTTTCTACCCGCGTGACGCAACGCCCGGTTGCACGACAGAAAGCCAGAATTTTCGCGATTCAGCCCAAGCTTTTGCCCAGGCTGGTGCCGTCATTCTCGGTATCTCCCAAGATTCAATTGCCAGCCATGAGAAATTCAAGGCAAAGCAGTCAATGCCATTTGAATTATTAGCAGACGAGTCGGGCGAGATCTGCAACGCGTATGATGTCATCCGGTTAAAAAAAATGTACGGCAAAGAGTTTGAAGGGATTGAACGTAGCACCTTTTTAATTGATGAAAAAGGCATTCTGCGCCGCGAATGGCGCAAGGTAAAAGTACCGGGCCATGTGGAGGCTGTACTGGAGGCTGTACTGGAGGCTGTGCAGTCAGGGGAATACTGAAGGATTCGAGTTATCACGACTGTGCAACACGACTCTACAACACGAGATCATATAAGAAGGTCATTGTCAGGGATCATACACGTGGGCGAACGTCGTTCACCCACGCTGCAGCGTATCATTGCGACTGATTTGAATAATGGGTTGTTTACGGCAATCAGGCGGCGGCAGATTCCTTGAGCCGGGATTGCACCGTTTGCTCACGGGCTTTTGGCCAGGCATTCATCACAGCCTGAACCAACGTGGCCAGTGGAATGGCAAAGAACACGCCCCATAGCCCGAACAACCCACCAAAAAAAAGTACCGCAGCGATAATCGCCAACGGATGTAGGTTGACGACTTCAGAGAACAGTAGCGGTACCAGCACATTGCCGTCCAGGATTTGGATAATTTGGTAGGCCACCAGCAAATAACCCAGTTTTGCGCTCAAACCCCACTGAAAAAAACCAATGAGCGCAATCGGTACGGTCACCGCGATAGCCCCCACGTAAGGAATAATGACTGATAATCCGACCAGAAAACTCAGTAGCAGCGAATAGTTCAGCCCCATGAACGCGAACAAGATATAAGTGACAACCCAGACAATCATCACTTCAACAAACTTACCGCGAATGTAGTTGCCGATCTTCTCATCGACTTCACGCCACACCTGGAAAGTCAATTCGCTTCTGTTGGGTACAAACTTGTTGGCGAATGAGAGCAGCTTGTCTTTGTCCTTGAGAGCAAAGAACACCATAATGGGCACCAGGACCACATACACCGCAATCATGACCAGTGTTCCGAGACGGGCCAACGAGAACGACAAGACGCTTTGCGTCACCGAGGTCAGCTCGCCGCGTAGATTAGCAATCAGGTCATTCACCTGATCGGCCGTAAAAATATCCGGGTATTTTTCCGGCAGGCGAAGTAGCTGCTCCTGGATGTTCAGGATCATGCCGGGCAACTCGCGCACTATACCTGTCAACTGTTGGGACAGTACGGGCACCAGGCCGAACAGCACAATGACAGAAATTGCCAGGATGAGAAACAGGACAAACACCGATGCCAGTGTGCGATGAACCCGCCAACGTTGCATGGTAGCCACCACACTTTCCAACAAATACGCCAGCACAAGGGCCACCAGTACCGGTGCCATGATGTCGCCCACCAGCCAAAGCAGGCCAAATACGACCAGTAACAGAAACGCTAGGATGACCGCCTGGGGATCCGAAAAATTCCGGGTATACCAGTCACGGATGATGTCGAACATCGCCGGGACAACTCCACGTTGTGCGATTGAAAATGAAAGGCCTGCCAACCTATGCTTTAGTGCATGGCCTGACCCAGGCCAGCTAGTATGACACCCCTCCCATGGAGTGACCGCCTTACCAATTTTTTAGGAACGTATTATCTGATGTTTTTTGCAAGTTTGGTGCTCAAAAGCCTATCCATGGGTAATCACCACACCAATGCCGTAATCTGGCGAATAATTGACGTTTACCCAGCGGCAGGACCATCGGTCTGGTCAAAATAGGTGCGCGCAAACTGGAACAATTCGTCCATCAGGTGTGTCCGGAATTTTTGCCGCTGACGCACAAAATAGAATGAACGCAGCAACGGTGGATCCAGCGGAAGGGCTACCAGATGACCCAACGCTAATTCTTTACTCAAAGTTGCTCGCGAGACGATCGTTACGCCAACGCCTGCCTGAACCGCACCTTTGATGGCTTCAGTACTGCCCAGTTCAAACGGCCGGTTAAGCGCAGATTCATCAACCCCATGTGCATTAAAGTAGCGCTCAATAACACTACGAGTACCCGATCCATCTTCTCGGTAAATGAACGGATACTCGGTTAGTTCCAGCGGCGAGACACGTGTTTGTTGGCTTAACGGGTGATGCGGGGGAACGATAACTTGCAATTCATCCTGTTGGCAACGCTCTACTTTGAGCAACTGGTTGTCCACCTCACCTTCCACAACCCCCAGATCAATAGAATTGTCACCCACCATTGTCACTACTGCATCTGTGTTGGCCACACGTAAGCGGATCTGTACATCGGGAAATCGTTGTCGAAAGTCACCCAGTAGTCCAGGCAACATATATTCGGCAATCGTTGTGCTGGCACCCAGCGTGACCAGACCGGTGCGATCGCCGGTCAGTGCTTTCACCGATTCCTGCATATCGTCATACAGGGCAATGATCCGGGTCGCATAGGTCAATACTTGCTCACCCGCCGCCGTCAGGCTGATTTTATTGTTACAGCGATCAAACAACCTGGCATTGAATTCTTCCTCCAGTTGCCTGATCTGGTGCGTCACTGCTGGCTGCGTCATGTGCAACATTTCAGCCGCTCGCGTGAAACTCAACACCCCGGCGACTGTGTGAAATACCTGTAATCGACGATCAGACATGAATACCCAAAGAACCCTTACACCAGCGCACATGGTACTAGTAGTTTCTCCACTGGATACACAGAGCTTGCGCAAATTCATAAAGAGCTTGTGCCCACGGATTGCGTGCCACCCCAAGCACAAGCCCGTGCACGCTGGTTATACTGCAGGCCAACCGGTTAGTAAGATCACAGAGACAACAGGCATGCGCGCCAGTCAGTTCCACATCAGTACCGCCAAGGAGACGCCCAACGACGCCGAGATCGTCAGCCACCAGCTGATGCTCCGGGCAGGGTTTATTCGACGTTTGGGCTCGGGTCTGTATTCATGGCTGCCTTTGGGTTTGCGTGTTGTTCGCAAGATCGAAACGATTGTGCGCGAGGAAATGAACAGAGCCGGTGCGCTGGAATTGTTAATGCCATCGGTGCAACCGGCTGACCTATGGCAGGAAACCGGACGCTGGGAGAAATTCGGTCCCGAACTGCTAAGACTGAAAGATCGCCACCAACGCGACTTCTGCCTCGGCCCTACGCATGAAGAGGTCATCACTGACATCGCGCGCCGTGAAATCCGCAGCTACCGACAGTTACCGCTTAATTTTTATCAGATTCAAACCAAGTTTCGGGATGAAGTCAGGCCTCGTTTCGGCGTTATGCGAGCCCGGGAATTCATCATGAAAGATGCCTACTCGTTTGGTTTGAACGATAACGACTTGCAGCAAAGCTTTGACAAGATGCACACGGCTTATTGCACCATCTTTGACCGTATCGGACTGACTTACCGTGCCGTCGAAGCAGACAGCGGCAGTATTGGTGGCGCCCAATCCAGAGAATTTCATGTGCTGGCTGACAGCGGTGAAGATGCGGTTGTGTATGCCACAGAAGGTGATTATGCGGCCAATATAGAAAAAGCGGCTGTCGTTAGCCAGAGCACGCGTGACGCGCCCACAGCGGCCCAGGAAACCGTTGAAACACCGGGTGTTCACAGCATTGCACAGTTGGCTGCCGCCCTGGCTATTCCAGATACCCAATGCCTGAAAACCCTGTTAGTCCAGGGTGAAGAGACACCTGTTGTCGCCTTGGTATTGCGAGGTGACCATCAGCTCAACGAGATTAAAGCCGAACACCTGGCACACGTGGCTTCGCCATTAACAATGGCCAGTGACGAGCAAATATTGGCGGCCACGCACTGTGAGCCTGGTTCGATCGGCCCGGTCGGACTGACCATACCCATCATCGCCGACACAGACGCGGCGAATATGAGTGATTTTGTCTGCGGCGCGAACACCCGTGGTCAGCATTTACGCGGTGTCAATTGGGGGCGTGATCTACCAGAACCCGAAGTCCACGATCTTCGCAATGTGGTTGAGGGCGATCCCAACCCAGCCGGTGCTGGCACACTCAAAATTGTTCGCGGCATTGAGGTTGGGCATATTTTTCAATTGGGCAATGAATACAGTCAGTCAATGCAAGCCACGGTGTTGGATGAAAATGGCAAGCCACAACCGCTAATGATGGGATGCTATGGCATTGGCGTTACCCGTTTGGCTGCTGCGGCTATTGAACAGAATAATGATGAAAAAGGCATCATATGGCCTACGTCAATAGCGCCGTTTGAAGCTGTTATATGCCCAGTTAACATGGTCAAATCGGATGCCGTCAAACAGGCTGCCGAAACACTTTACGAGGAACTACAAACCGCAGGCATCGATGTACTGTTCGACGATCGACCCTTGCGACCAGGGGCTATGTTTGCTGATATGGAGTTGATTGGCATTCCCCATCGGTTTGTGATCAGTGACAAATTGCTTGCTCATGATGAGGTGGAATATCGTGGCCGCACTGACAGCGAAGCCTCAATTATCGCTCGCTCGCAGGTGTTAGCACAGATTCGTCGCTCGTCAGTCAGTCCCGATTAAAGCGGTGCTTGCCCACATATCGCGTACGTGGCCAGAACCGGTGCTACGACCAACTGGCGCTTGCTGCGACACACAGGACTAGACAGAACTGACACCCATTTTTTGCAAAATACCCAGCAATAAATCCTGTGCGTCCTGCCGGTGTTGGCGATGGATCAGTTCAGCACCAGGCGCATCACCATTGGCAATGGCCTCATATAATTTACGGTGATCTTCGTTGGACGCATGGGGTATCGGACGAATATTTAACGTCATCGATCGCACTCGACGAACCTGGTTGTTATAGGTGGCAACGATCGACATAATGCGAGTATTTCCAGCCAGTCGCAGCAACTCTTCATGGAACTCGGCATCCGCCTGTGCCCACTGACAAAGATTTCCAGTTTTCAGGCTAGCTTCCATGGTGTCGATACTGGCACGTAGTCCCATTAATTTCTCGTGACTGTGATGAGTGGCAGCTGCACGATACGCGGCACGACATTCCAACGCTGTCAATACTTCATAGATATCTTGCATATCCGAAATCGAGAGCGACAGTATGCGTACACCTTTGCGGGGACGCACTTCTAGCAAGCCTTGTGCATCGAGCACCAGTGTGGCTTCGCGGACCGGTGTTCGGGACATCTGCAGTCGGCTCGCTAGCTCGCTTTCAAGGTGGTCAGTTCCTGCTGCCAACTCTCCGGATAATATGAGTTCGCGCAAACAATCAACAGCGATCTGACTTTGCGGCTTTGTGCTGTTCAGTGTGCTAACCCTGATGTTATCCGAGCAAACCCATGGTTTGCGTCATCAATTAACCCTTCGCCATAACGTTCAGTGGCGCTACGCCAAAACTACCAACACCTGATCTGTCATGACAAGTGTGCGTGGAAAGTTAGTAGAAATTCCTAGTACACATTTGACAATGTATATTTTAATGTATACATTAAAATATGACAATACGCATGTAGGCACATGGTCAAGCTGACGTTCACGGGAGAATACCGCTTGCTCATACTGACAACGAGTGAGAAATACCGCCTTGTCGAGTGCATCCGCTGATGGACTCGAAACCAACCGTGTTTGTCCTCGAACACAATGATGAACTGCGTCTAGCATTGTGCGATGAGTTTACGCAAGGTAATTTCGATGTTCTGCACAGCGCAAACGCCAACGATCTTTTCCTTGCATTAAACGAATCCGACATCCAGCTAATCACCATAGGATGGCAACTGGATGGAGAGCGAGGCTTGGATATACTGAAATCGGTACGCCAAGAATCAGACCTGGGAGTCATCATGATTGCCGAGCAAACGAATCTTATTGATCGTGTGCTGGGACTGGAGCTAGGTGCGGATGATTTTCTGACAAAACCCGTGGCTGCGCGAGAATTGATAGCCAGAGCCCGGTCCATCATACGACGCAAACAAACCAACCAGCCTCACCAGGCTGAATGTTCCGGTGATATCTTCAATTTCGATGGTTGGTCACTGTCACTGAGAACACGCACGATGACAGACAGCCGAGGAGAACCGTGTAAGCTCACTAATACGGAATTCGACCTGATAGTGATATTTGTCAGCAACCCACGTCGCGTACTCTCTAGAAACAACATTTTGCAGCAACTTGATCCTGTCAACGCGATGTCGGACAGAGCTATCGACAATCACATTGCGCAGATCCGTAAAAAACTACAACACCGTTCGTCGCGTACGTTGATTAAGACGATTCGGGGGGTGGGTTATATTTTCTCTGAGCCTGTTTATCGCTGTTCGGCATCTTCTTCAAGCACGATGCACTCTGCCCTACTTGCCAGAGCTTAACCTCTGTACAGCAGCCCAGCCTAGTTAATCGGCCATCCTAAATAATCGCTTGTGCCGCTTCAGCGGCACAAGCACCTGGTCTGTTTGCCAATCGACAGCTGGCAAACACTACTGATCAGCTCGCTCAACGGAATCAGGACCGCTGGCCATGAATCGATTGAATTCCTCTTGGTCGGCACGTCGTTTCGCATCCATTTTAAACTCTTTGAACCGGCGCGCTCGAGTGGCAATCTCTTCCTTGATTTCACGTATACGATCGTATTGTGTTTGCTGAAATTCGCTGAACACCACATTGTCGTCTAAGCCATGATGGTTTTTGTTACCACTAAAGAGATGATTCCACTGTTCGCGAACAGCACCCGGCAAATCCTGCACCTCTCGACCCGAAAGAATCCAAAACAACACGACTAGACCCACAGGCCAGAAAAAGACAAACCCGACGACCATCGCGGCGATATTAATGCCGGACCAACGAGCAACACGACCTTCGCCACCGCCACAGCGAGACCACGAGCGCGATCCCCTATAGCCAACAGCACTAGCTTGAGATGAAGACATATTGATTACCTCTATTATCAATTGGACAAGAAGCGCTTCACTTACACAGTGGCAAACCCGGCTTGTCACGCTTCCTTAACCAGCCTATGTAAACACTGTTCACATATAATAACGGATCTTTATCAGAAAAATCAAGCCATATTGGCAAAAAATGTGAACATTGATAACATTGCTACTATAGAATAGGATGTCTAACCTGGCAGCAGGAAAACCAATGAAACACCTCATGAAAAAAGACAAGGGGGCCTACCACCACGGCAATTTGGCCGAATCAATGCTGGATGCGGTGGATGAGCTGGCGACTCAGTTTGGGCTCGAAGCTGTGACTTTGCGTGCCTGCGCCAAACGCATAGGTGTCTCACCCTCCTCGGCATTTCGTCACTACAGCGATAAACGAGATCTACTCACGGCATTTGCCACTCGGGCCTTGCAGCAATTGTCAGAAAATCTTGCAACAGCCAATAAGAAAGCCAACAAGAACGGTCAAGACGCCTTATTAGCTGTTGGTCTGGCTTATATAAAATTTGCCATCGATAAACCTGCTTTCTTTCGCGCCATGTGGAATGAAGAAACGATCTACACGGCAGACAGAGACTATACGCGACGACCG